>JBARNL010000565.1:0-8036 GCA_049802955.1 Candidatus Angelobacter sp. | reverse complement strand
GTAGTGAATGCCGCGGCGGAGATCGGCGCAATTAATCCCGGCTGGGAGGCTTTTCCAATTTGGATTTTGTCGGTGGACCGTTCCAAGCCGGGCCAGGACCGCGACAATATCATTGAAAACGTCAGCGTGAAGCAGTCTGTCTGCCTGGTCTGCACCTTTATTTGTGTGGCGAACGCTACCGCGGATGTGAGGAATAATGTGGTGGAGGGCGTTCAAATTGCATATGGCGGATGGGACCTGGCCGGCGGCTCGTTTCATGACAACACGGCCATCAACACCAATTACGGTTTTAACATCGATAGCCTGGTGAACAATGGAGTCATCATTGAGAGAAACAAGATCGTGCATCCGCGAAAGTTCGGCTTTGTGGTAGGCGGCGGAGGTACTTTTGCCAACTTTAAGTTTCTGGATAACACCGTGCAAATCGACAAATCAGGAGTGATTGGATTTGCTTTCCACGGGGACGTCACCGGCGCAGTCATCGCAGGCAATAAGGTGCTGGCAGACAGTTCTTCAGGCGCGCGCTCCACCGCATTCAAAAACTATCCTGCAAGCCGCCAGTCCGGGCCGAATCGAGACAATATTTATCAATCCAACCAGATAGCCTCTGGGATGTCGTTGGTATTTCAGGGATCATCGCAAAAATCGCAAAATTGCTTCTTCGATAATCGAGATGAACGAGGCAATCCTCGCAAAGACCTGCCTGATAGCCGTGGCGGCCCATGCATTTCCGATCCACGGAACGCGCCTCTACATTAGCGCGGCAGGCAAACATTTTCATCGATGCCACAACTTATCTACAATAGAGCTTTAGCTGGAGGGGACCCAATGCCCGCACTGGAAGCCGGAGTTCAGGCGCCGGAGATTGAACTGCAATATTTAGATGGCCGTAAGTTTTCACTCAAGCAAGAACGCAAGAACGGCCCGGTAATAGCCTTATTCTTTAAGGTGAGCTGCCCGGTGTGCCAGATGGCCTTGCCATATCTCGATCGCATTTATAAGGCTTACGCTAACCGCCGCGCGTTTACTTTTGTCGGCGTCTCACAAGATAATGCGGCGGACACCAATGCATTTAACCGGCAATACAACATCAGCTTTCCCGTGTTGCTGGATCCGGTGGGAAAATATCCGGTTTCAAACGCGTATAAGCTGACCAATGTCCCCACTACATTTCTCATTTCGCCTGAAGGCGAGATCGATTTCGCAACGGTCAGCTGGTCAAAAGCTGACGTGGAGCAACTAAATCGCCGCCTGGCGTCGTTGAGTGGTATGGGAACGGCGCAAATTTTTCACCCAGGGGAAAACGTTTCGGAATTCAAGCCTGGTTGAGAAGCGAAAAATTAATCCGCGGTCGCGGACAAGAAGCACTCAGCAATTAACACTCAGCAATCAGTCAAAAATCGCTCCTAGATCAGCCACGAGGAACAATGAAAAAGTTCTGCAATATTCTGCTCACGACGGTAATTTGTTTATCCGCTGCTTACGGCCAAACCGTGCCACCGGCCGCGCAGAAAGCCATGAATGCCATTGACGCGGAGAAGATCCGCGCCACGGTGAAATACCTTTCTGCCGATGCTTTGCAGGGCCGGGGAACCGGGCAGAAAGGCGGCGAAATGGCGGCAGACTGGATTGCCGCCCAGTTTAAGAGCTACGGGTTGGCAGCTGCCGGGGACAATGGAACATATTTCCAAAAGATTGATTTTTTTGGCGTGACGACAGATCCCAAGCAGACCAAGTTTTCTTTCGTGCCAAAGTCCGGGCCAGAGATGCAACTCAAATTTGCCGACGATTACGTGGCGAATGACCAGACGCATGCGCAAAAGTCTGAGATCGATGCGCCGCTGGTCTTTGTGGGTTACGGAATCAGCGCACCTGAATACAACTGGGACGATTACAAAGGCACGGACGTGAAGGGCAAGATGCTGCTCATGCTGGTGAATGAGCCGCCGTCAGACGATCCAAATTTCTTTAAAGGCCGCGCGCTCACTTATTACGGCCGCTGGACTTACAAATATGAAGAAGCAGCGCGCCGTGGCGCAGTGGGCGTGGTGCTGATCCACAAGACGGACATGGCCAGCTACGGCTGGGAGGTCGTGCGCAATTCCTGGGGAGGCGAGACGTCGCTGCTTAAGGACGATACAGATCCCAAGCTGAAGTCGGCAGGCTGGATCCAGTTGGAAGTGGCCCGCAAACTGGCGACTGCCGCAGGAATGGACCTGGACAAAATGCTGCATGACGCGACCACGCGCAGCTTCAAGCCGGTGGAAATGCCGGTGCGAGTAAAAGAAACCATCGTAAGCACAGTGCGCAGCTTTACTTCTAGAAACGTGCTGGCGCAGGTGAAGGGTTCCGATCCCAAGGCCGCGCAACAGGCGATCCTGTACACAGCTCATTACGATCATTTGGGCATTCATCCGGATGAGCCGGGAGATAATATTTATAACGGCGCGGCGGACAACGCCACGGGATGCGGAATCCTGCTGGAACTGGCGCGAGTGGTTGCCGCAGCCAAAGAGAAACCCCGGCGGACAATGATTTTTGCCGCAGTCACTGCGGAGGAACAGGGGTTGCTGGGATCAAAATATCTGGGACAGCACCCGCCGATTCCGGCCAGGAATATTTCACTCGACCTGAACTATGACGACATCCAGCCGCTGGGCGAGCCGCAGCAGCTTGTAGTTTCCGGAGCGGAGCGTACGACCGTATATCCATTGGTGGAAAAAGTGGCTAAAGATTTCGCCATGTCGATCCAGCCGGACGATCATCCGGAAGCAGGGCATTATTACCGGTCAGACCACTTCAGCCTGGCGCACGTGGGTGTCCCCGCCTTCAGCGTGAATGAAGGCGCTCTTTTCAAAGGACATGATCTTGCCTGGGGCGAAGAAAAGGAGCGGGACTATGTGGCCCACCGCTATCATCAGCCTTCTGACGAGTATCGGCCAGACATGGACTTTACCGCCGACGCCAAACTGGCAAAATTTGGGCTGGTTCTGGGCTGGGAAGCGGCGAATCAGAGCGCTCTAGCCGGCTGGCAGCACGGCGATGAATTTGAGAAAGCAAGAAAGATGGGTCAGTAAGAACCCAGGATTTTATTGCCAGCCCACAAGCCGCATTGAAGGTGCCGATAGTAACGTAAGGGAAGCTTCACAACTGGGGTACAATCTCCGCATTCCCCCACCTTTAACCGGCGGCAATGTCGTTTTCGTTCCTTCAACGCGGTAGTTTGCCTGATTACGCCCGTCAGCTTGTTGTGACCAGCGATGAACCTTCGCTCGCTCTGGAAGGTCTGGTCACGGGAATTGATAATCTACGGCACGACGTTTACCTGAGTTCCAAGTTTACTGAAGCTGCACGCCAGCACATTTTCAAACTCGTGGCCAAATACGGAAACGTGGAAGATATGGTGGCGGGAGATCGCCCGACAGGGCGTCCTCCGATGCGTCCTAACGGCAATGGGAACAGGCAATCGGATTCAGCGGAATTCAAGCGGCTGTTGACCGATCTGCACATCGTGTCGTTGAACCGGGCAAAAGCCGAGAACAATGTTTCACTTGACCTGCTTTTTCGCCTGGCCATTCTCAAATTTCAGCGTAACGAATTAGTTCACCAATATGCCGTGGCGCTGGAGCGCTGCCGCAATCGAGTGAAATCCTGCGAAGCTCCGCGCCAGTCCGGTAACAGCCGCACGGTGGAGATGCGTGAACGGATTGCCGGCTTCCAGATCAACAAAAAGACCGTGCTGCGACGCGCCGGACAGGACCTGTTTGTGATCTTGCGGGAAGCAGAAAAAGAAATCCTGGGACGCACCAGGCGCTCGCTCTTCGGCGATGCGATGACGGCGAAATATGAACTGTTCTTGAACCGGTTGGTATTCACCGAAGATGGCCAGGACAATCTTCTCAATGCCGAGCATTATGTCATGCTGGGCAATTATGACCGCGATAAAGACCGGTTTGAAACCATGCGCGATATCGCCGCGCAATATTTGAAATCACTTGCGCTGGTAAACGACGTGGAAGACCCACTGGTCAATGGCATTCTCAACGTCCCGGAAAACGCACATGAAATCATGGCAGGCGGCACGCCCGACGACGGCAACCCCAAGGGCAAGGCCCAGAAAGCGCTGCTGAATGCGTGGGCGGAATTGCTGGAGCGCGAAGGGGTGATTCACAGCGTGATAGCTTCGTATGAAGCGGTGCCGCTGCTGGCGCAATATTCGCCGCCAATCAACCCGCAGCAGCTCAAAAACGCGCTGATTTCCCGCGAAGAGCGCAGGCGAGTGGAAACGCTACTGGAAGAGCACGGCAAACTATCTCCCGCTGGATTGCACGCAGCGGTGAAAAAAGTGGAGAGCTGCAAACCGGCCGAGCGCGCCAAACTGGCTGCCCGTTTCTTTACCGATTTCACGCGCTATCACCGCGACCTTCGCCGCATGGAAGCTGCGGTGGAAGCGATGGAGAACGTAAACGTCCTGGCGAATGAGCGCTTCCGCGAGCTTTCCGCAATCAACAACACGCTTTATGAATTTCTGCTGGCAGAAGAGCAGAAGCCGGCAGAAGAAAAAGTTATCCACCATGTGGTGCTGAAGGCCGACATTCGGGAATCGACCACGCTGACCCGCACGCTGCTGGAAAAAGGCTTGAATCCGGCTTCCTACTTCAGCTTGAATTTTTATGATCCCATTAACAAACTGCTGCCGAAATACCAAGCAAAGAAAGTTTTTATTGAAGGCGATGCGCTGATCCTGGCTCTGTTTGAGCGTGACGGAGAACCCGCGCTGGGTGTGGCGCAAACCTGCGTGCTGGCAAAAGAAATCATCCAGGTGGTTACGGCTTACAATGAGCGATCGCTTTCCGCCGGGCTGCCCAGCCTGGAGCTTGGCATCGGTATCTCATATCAGGATTCCGCGCCCATGTACCTGATGGACGGCAACAAGAAAATCATGATCTCCAAGGCGCTGAATGAGAGTGACCGCCTATCTTCCTGCAGCAAGGGCGTGCGCCGGCTGATGAAAGACCGCGAACTGCTGTTCAATGTTTTTTCCTTCAAGGCGGTTGAAGACGAAGACACCGGCGGCAACGCCGACGAATTTCTGCTGCGCTACAACATTGGCGGCATCCACATCAATGAAGCCGCGTTCCAGAAGCTGCGGGGTGAGATTTCGCTTCAGGCATATGACTTGCAAGTCCCGATGATCTGGCAGAAGAGCGCGGTCCGCGTTTATGCCGGCGTGGTGCCGCTGGGCCAGGGATCTTTCCATCACATCATCGTGCGCGAAGGCTGCATCACCCACGTGGACGCGCGTGATTTTTCGCCCAAAGGCATGACTGACCGCCGTTACTATGAAGTCTGCACGCATCCCAAGATTTACCAGGCGATTGAAGCTGTCTCAAACAATCTGGCGGCTGCGCGATAGAACGATTAATATCTTTGATTACAGGCATGGCCCAGCTTAAGCTTTTACGCCGCGCACTCCTTCTGCCGCTGACCTTGATCATGCCGGCGGCACTCTGCCACGCTCAGGTCGGGCTGGCCACGCGCGGCCAGAACAAGGCCGCCCAGGAAGACAGCGCCAATGCCACTGTGCCTCACGCCGCGGAAGACATCTCCGGCATGTACAGCTTTGTAAAACAAGGCGAGTTCCTCCAGATCACCCTGGATAAAAACACGGTCACCGGATACATCTCACGCATGGGCGACTCCGATAGCGACAACGGCGTGTTTCTCGACCAATTTTTCCTCAAGGCCGACGTCCAGGGCCACGACGTTTCTTTTACCACGCGCGCGCTGCACAGCGTTTGGTATGAATTCAAGGGCAAGTTCAGCCGGGGTCCGGGAAAAACCAAAGGCGACGATGGCTACTACATCCTGCGCGGCACGCTCAAGGAGTTCACCAGCAACAATGCCGATAAAACCGTGAGCTCACGCTCGCGGGAAGTCGAATTCAAACTGCTGGCCCAGCCACAAGATCCTGAAGACGCGCCGCGACCGAATAGCAAGAAGCCGAAATAGGAAGCGCCCCCGGAAAAACCAAAACCTTACCACTGATTAACACGGATCACACTGATCTGAGGGGATTATCCAATCAGTATTACTTCTTGCCGTTCGCGCTAAAGTCGGGCCGTGAAACTGGGATTCAGTAGTAAAATATTTTCGATCCGCGTTATCGGCGCTGATCCGCGGTAACTGTCTTTTGCTCTTCAGTCAGCGCTCTCAGGTGAGGAGCCAGAGAGGGGTCGAGCCCCAATTCAGATCAGTGTGCTCAGTGTTAATCAGTGTAAGGGTGGATTTTGTAGGCTGAATTGCTGTCAAGCATGAGCCAGAGAGGATCGAGCCCAATTCAGATCAGTGTCATCTGTGTTAATCAGTGGTAAGGGTTTGAGTTTCGTCGGCTGAATTGCTGTCAAGCGTGAGCGAGAGGGATCGAGTTCAATTCAGATCAGTGTCATCTGTGTTAATCAGTGGTAAGGGATTTGAGTTTACGAGGGTTCGGCCTTCCAGAAGTATCCCGCGCGGAACGGCGGGTTTCTGCCTTCAGTAAAGAGCCGGATGGAAGAAACCGAAACCTGCATGCCGGTCATGTCAATGCCGGCCAACTCAACGCGGTCCCACACTTCAACCACGATTCCCTTTTCCATCACGCGGTCCAGCAGGTCGCTCTCGCTGGCAAAATCAGTGCTTAAAAGCATGAGCGCACAACTCCCCTCGACTTTTATTCAGCGTGTCTCGGTAAAGCGGCGCAAAACTTTTGGCAGCCATCCGCCAGGGAAACAACCGTTGCATTAACTATACCTGAAAGAATTCCGAGCGGCGGGAAATTCGTAGGCCGACACTTTTGTGCAAATTGCGCTTCAAGCATTGACCGTTGCCAATTCTCCGCTCCGGCCTTGTCCTTTTGGCTTGGCGTCTCTTGCCATCCTTAATTTTGCCCCTTCGGGGCTTCTGCTTTTGGATCGGATTTCAATGTCGATCTCTTAAGTCTTACAAGTCAACATGGCACAAAGATGTTAAATAAAGGCCGGGGCCCTCAAACGCAGTGCGCGAAGCCCGACAGGGCGGAATTGTTGAGCCCACCGCGACCGGGGTCCCCGGCAAACCTGTTTTTGGTTTGCTGGGGCAGGTGAGCGGTGGGTACGGTGTGATGAAGTTCAAGCCCCGCTTTAGCGGGGCGGCACACCCCGGCGGTTACAAAGCATCGGGATCGATGCCATGTTTCTTCAGCAATGCCCGATATTCCTGCTCGAACGTCATCTTGCCGTGTTGCTTTTCCTGATCGCGAATGTATTTCCCCACCGTTGCGGTGTTTGAAACGCTCACGCTAAATCCGCCATATCCCTCCTGCCAGGCGAAGCGGCGTCCATGTTCATTCATCCATTTGGAAGAGTTGGATTTGAGAAGCTGAACGGCCTTCGCCAACGCAATCGTTGGCGGCAGGTGAAAAAGAATATGCGCGTGGTTCGACATGCCGTTGATGGCGATTGGCGCCATTTTCTGGTTGCGGCAGATGCCTGCCAAATAGGACCAGAGTTCAGGTTGGACATCTTGGGAGATGGAGGGTTGACGATCTTTTGTGCTGAAAACGAGGTGAATATGATTTTTGACGAACGCGTGAGACATGGTTATGTCGCCCTTTCAGGGCTTTGATTCTAATCTTACTTACCCCAGCGCTGACGCGCTGGGCTCAATAATTCCGCCCTGCGGGCTTCCCAGACGTGACCGATAGGATTTGCTTCAATCACTAAGGAATTTCCAGGCTCCGGGGCTCCGGGCAAGAAGATGGAAATTCTTCTTTCGCTACCGGAGGTGGTGGATCGGTGCTCGTCTTCACTTCCTGAAGTGAACCGTATTGCCGCTAACGGTGAACGCCGAATAAGGGGCCGCCATAACGGCGCGGGGAGAGAAGAGGCTCTCCGCGCTTTTTCTTTCAGTTGATGAAACAAGTCCTTAGCATAAACGCAGATATGAAACGGAACCGGTTCGCCAAGTGACTCTGCGTTTTCGTTGCATTTGTTGCGTTCCTAGCATGTGGGAAAGTT
>JBARNL010000564.1:0-5336 GCA_049802955.1 Candidatus Angelobacter sp. | reverse complement strand
GGACACCGATCCTTAACGGGAGCACGCCGCAATATCCATTGGTGCCGCAACTTCGCCGCAATTTCATTCCTGGGCGCGGCGGGTTATATAGTTATTCGTTAAGAAAATGGCCACCCGCCCCCCTATTCCTGACAGCTCGCGGACTTCCACGCCGCGCGAGATAGCCCGCATCGCGGAGATGCGCAGCGTACACACTGCTTTTGCCTATCTCCACAATCAGGAAATGGAATTTCGCCGTTGGCAACGTGAGCTTACGGAAATCCCAGCTCCTCCCTTTGGCGAGGCCGCGCGCAGCGAATGGCTGCGCCAGAGATTCACCGCGCTTGGCCTGGAAAATGTTCGCGTAGACGATCTGGGAAACGTTCTGGGATTTCTGTATAGCCGGACGAATGCGCCGTTGATCGGCATCAGCGCGCATCTTGATACCGTGTTTCCCCAGGGCACCTCGCCGCAAACGCGTGAAGAAGCCAACCGGCTATACGGTCCCGGAATCAGTGACAATGCGGCGGGCGTTACCGCGCTTCTGGCTGTGGCCCATGCGTTGAAACGGGCGCAGCTCAAACCGGCAATAAATGTCCTTTTCATCGGCAATGTGGGAGAAGAAGGCGAAGGCAATCTTCGTGGCATGCGGCACCTGTTTGCAGACTCCCCGTGGCGCGACTCCATACAGTCGCTGCTGGTGATCGATGGGGCCGGCACGGACACTTATGTAAATCAGGCGCTGGGAAGCCGGCGTTTTGAGATCACGTTTCGTGGTCCCGGCGGGCACTCCTGGAGCGACTTCGGCGTGCCCAATCCTATTGTTCTTCTTTCCCGCGCGCTGGCCCGCTTTAGTGAGGTGCAGACGCCGGAATCGCCCCGCACCACTTTCAATGTTGGAGTGATTTCTGGCGGGACGTCGGTCAACTCAATTCCTGAGTCGGCAACGGCGCGTGTAGACCTTCGATCTGCTTCCATGGAAGAACTGCAAAAGCTGGAAGACCGCCTGCGTGAGTGTGCCGCCGAAGCCTGGAGAGAAGCCCCCATGTCGCATCGTTCCGGCGAGCTCAAGATCACGTTGGCCATTGAAAGCATTGGTGACCGCCCTGCCGCTGAGCTGCCGCCCGATGCGCGCATCCTGCAAATTGTCCGCGCCGTGGACAAACATCTGCGGATCGAGTCTTTTCCTCGCCTGGCATCCACGGATGCCAACGTCCCGCTCGCGCTGGGGATTGAATCCACGACCATCGGCGCTGGTGGCGATGGCGGCGGCGCGCACACGCTGCGCGAATGGTTCGATTGCAGCAATCGCGACCTTGGGCTCAAGCGGATTCTGCTGGTCTTATTGGCCCTTACCGGAGTGCAGGAATGAAAATTATTTTAGCTGTCCTGATGGTGCTAACCATGGCAAGTCTCTCTTCCGCGCAGAAGCAATTTCCTGCTGACGTGATCTTTCTCAATGGCGACATCTATACGCGTGCACCGATAGGCGGGGTTTTTTCAGGATTCAAGCCACCGCAACCGCCGGGCCGCGAAAATGCCATGGCCGTCACCAACGGCAAAATCATTGCTGTAGGTCCGAACGCTGAGATCCAAAAGCTCAAAGGCCCAAAGACCCAGGTCGTCGATCTTGGCGGCCACTTCGTTATGCCCGGCTTCAATGATGCCCATGTTCATCTGGGCTCCGGCGGCTTTGAAAAACTGAACGTCGATCTGGTGGGAAGCAAATCGCTGGATGACATGAAGCAGCGCATTGCCGCGCGCGTCAAGACCGCCGCTCCGGGAGAGTGGATTATTGGCGGCGGCTGGGATCACACGTTGTGGACAGAACAAAAGACGCCGATTCGCTCGGATATTGATGCGGTAACAGGAGACCATCCGGCCATCTTCAATCGAGTGGACGGGCATATTGCCATTGCCAACAGCGCCGCTTTGAAAGCCGCAGGCGTGACCGCACAGAGCCCAGATCCGCACGGCGGCAAGATTGATCGCGATGACAAAGGCGAGCCCACGGGCATTCTGCGTGAAACCGCCATGAGATTGGTCGGCGAGAAAATTCCTCCTCCTACCGCGGCCCAACGCCGCCGCGCCGCGGAACTCGCGCTGGCAGATGCAGCGCGCTCGGGCATCACGTCCGCACAGGACAACTCGGAATGGGAAGACTTCCTGACTTATGAACAGATGGAAAAAGAAGGCAAGCTGACCTTGCGGATCGCGGAGTGGCTGCCGTTCGACGCACCCTTGGAGCAGTTGCGGCGCATGCGCCAGCACCACCCGGCAGACGATCCCATGCTGCACACGACAATGCTCAAGGGTTTTATGGACGGATCGCTGGGATCGCGCACCGCCGCTATGCTTGCGCCCTACAATGACGATCCAAAAAATTCCGGCATCCCGCGCTACGAGCAGGACAAGCTGAACGCGATGACCGCCGAGCGCGCCAATGACGGCTTTCAGATTGGATTTCACGCTATCGGCGACCGCGCAGCCCGCATGGCGCTGGACGCATTCGCTTACGCCATCCAGAAGAGCAACAAGAAGAACCTGCGCTTCCGCATTGAGCATGACCAGGTCGTAGCGCCGGAAGATTTCAAGGAGTACAAAGCGCTGGGCGTGATTGCCTCCATGCAGCCGAATCACCTGCTCACGGACATGAATTGGGCTGAAGCGCGCATCGGTCCCGAGCGCGCGAAGCACTCTTATGCGTGGAAAGAATTTGAAGATAATGGAATTCCGTTGGCTTTTGGCACTGACTATCCTGTTGAACCCATTACGCCATTCCGTGGGTTGTACGCGGCGGTGACCCGCAAAAATGAAGCGGGAACCAAAGAATATTATCCGGAGCAAAAGCTGACGATCGATCACGCCATTTATGCCTATACCATCGGCGCGGCTTACGCGGAATTCGAGGAAGAGAGAAAAGGCCAGCTCACGCCCGGAATGCTGGCTGACTTTGTCGTGCTGGATCGCGACATCACGAAGGTAGCGCCGCCGGAAATCTTAAAGACGCGCGTCCTGCGCACCGTTGTGGGCGGCAAAACAGTATACGAAGCAAAGTGAACACCCAGGCCGAATTAAGGCGCTGGTTCTGCCTGGGCCACGCCGGAGGTCTCCAGGCGCTTCCGGTCGTTGTGTAAATCCCGCAACAGCCACGCCAGGTACGCCACAATCAGGAGATTGATGGCGAAGATTGCCCATTTGATTGGTGTGGCATGGTGGGCAAGTTCAAAGATTTCGATTGGAAGATATAAGCAACCGCTGATCAGAGCGAACCATTCCGCCCACTGCTTTTCCAGCCAGAGCCCCGTGGCTTCCGCAAAGCGGATGAGGGAATATAGGATTGTGCCGCCGATCCACAAATCAAGATTTTTTGCGGTCACGCGTCGAGCATCGCGAATAACGGCGCGCGCCAGGTGGCCATCAGGATTCAGGCGAAATATCTTGTGCAGAATACGCAGCAAGTGCTCTGCAACGTCGGTTACATCTTTATGCAGAAGAGTCACCAGCCATACGGCCACCAGTACGGCTAGCACGCCCTTGGCCGCCTCCAACAGGGCAATTCCGCGCAGACCAAAATGTTTTGCGAGCAAGCTTTTCTGGGTATTCATTGGGTCGGGGCTGAAGGACTATTCTATATGCACTGTTAGAAGGAGACCTCAAGCATTGCGTTGTTTGGGCGTTGAGCGTTCAGTTGATCTGAGAAGCCTTGAGTTCAACCAAGAAGCGCGCGAATTTTCTCTTTACGAAAGGCGAAGATTTCCTGCACGTCCGAGCGCACCTTGATTTTGTACGCAAGCTGTCCCAGTAAACCGAGCGGGAGAGCGAGGTTGATCGTGTCAGAAATCAGTGTCCCGCCATCGCGAGTTTCGAAGCGATGCTCATGCCGCCACAGCTTGTAAGTTCCGCGCAGCTGCAGATCGACAAATCTATAAGGCGGTTCCCATTCCACAATCTCACTAGTCCAGCGGAATGGAATGCCATGCACGCGCAGGCTGTATTGGATGAGCGTCCCCTGTCGGATGGGCTGCGGACTGACGTTAAGAATTTTGAAGTTCAACCATCGCGGAGTCAGGGCTTCCAGGTTTTCTGCTCGCGAGAAAAAGTCGAATACCTCCGCTAGGGGACGCGAAACCTGCTGCTGAAAAGATAAAGTATAAGTTTTTCCCGCCATTCGGACGCCTTTCTTCAATTGGAACACACTCGACGCGCCCGCAACGAACGGCATCTAACCCATTGTGAGTAGCGGCAACAATAAATTGCCGCAGACGGAACTCAGGCGAACATGCTTAGCGGGATCAAAAGACTTGGCAGAATAAAAGATGCGCTCTGGCGCACCATTGAAGCTGTTCCGGCGAAGCACACCTTGCAGATGGCCGCAGCTCTTTCCTACTACTTTGTGATTTCGATATTCCCTGCGATTCTGCTGGTTTCTGCGATCCTTGCTTACATGCCGGGAGCCAATCCTTTTAACCAGGTTCTGTCCCTGATGTCCGGTTTCGTGCCCAAGGACTCAATTGAGCTTCTCCGCAAGGTACTTGCCACTGTGGTCACTCCCAATCGAAGCACGCTGCTTTCCTTCGGTATCCTGGGAACGCTTTGGACTGCATCCGGCGGCTTCGCTGCGGCCATTGAAGCTCTGGACATCGCTTACGAGGTGGAAGAAGCGCGTCCGTTCTGGGTAACAAGGCCGCTTGCCGTAGGCCTCACGCTCATGGTCGGCGTACTACTTCTGGTGGCGTTGGCTGTCATGATTGTTGGCCCGCAGTTTGGAACGTGGCTGGCTTTGAGGATGAATCTCTCATGGCTCCTGGCCCAAGCCTGGCCGTACATTCATTGGACTGTGGCAGTCATATTCACCGTACTGGCCGTTGAGGCCATGTATTTTCTGGCTCCGAATGTGAGGCAGCGCTTCTGGGCCACGCTTCCGGGAGCCATCTTCGCGGTGGGCTGCTGGATTGGCCTTTCCTTTGCCTTGGGCTATTACTTCCGCAGTTTTGCGCACTTTAATAAGACCTACGGCGCAATGGGCGCGGTGATCGCCTTGATGGTGTGGCTCTATTGGACCAGCTTCTTCATGCTGGTGGGGGCGGAAATGAATTGCCAACTGGCCAAAGAGACGAGCAAAGGAAAAATCAAGCAGGACGAAAAACCTAGCGGGCTCACGGGCCTTGATCTTGCCGCGTAAAACCAAACCACAAAGGACAGGAAGGAACACCAGTTGTTAGTCTTACGTTTTCTTCTTCGTGAGCCTTCGTGTCCTTTGTGGTTAAAGCTTTATCTTGCCGACTTAAACAATGAAAACACCGCGCCCTGCGGGTCGGAGACAATGGCCCACGTGCCCACGTTTTCCATCTTCC
>JBARNL010000563.1:0-2931 GCA_049802955.1 Candidatus Angelobacter sp. | reverse complement strand
CGGCGCGGCGAGACACCAATGGAAGTGCCGCCGGACACCGACCTGACTGCTGCCCTCTTGCGGTGTGAGCGAGGATAAGTTTATGGAACTCGTACCAGGGACGTTGCTGTTGGGACGCACAGATGTTGCTGCACTGCTCACGCTTGATGAATGCATTGGGGCGGTAGAAGCAGCCTTTCGGGAGCATGGACTCGGGAATACTCAGCCGCCCAGAGTGCTCGGTATACCGTCAGTCGACGGTGGATTCCACATTAAGGCTGCGATGCTCGACCTTTCGCGCCGGTACTTTGCGGCGAAATTAAATGGCAATTTCTTCCGCAACCAGCAGCGCTTCTCAATGCCAAACATCCAGGGCTTGATCGTTCTTTGTGATGCTACAAACGGATATCCGCTGGCCGTCATGGATTCCATTGAGATCACCATCGTTCGTACTGGCGCGGCGACAGCAGTGGCGGCCAAATATCTTGCTCGGGCCGATTCGAAGACGGTGACAATATGCGGATGTGGGAACCAGGGGCGCATTCAACTGCGTGCGCTGCGCAGTGTATTGCCGATCCAACGCGTTTACGCATTTGATCTGGACGAAGCTAAGGCAAGCGCCTTCGCCGCGGAGTTTTCAAAAGACCTGCAGATAGAGACTTGTGCACTGGAGCAGTTGAGTGTTGCTATCCGCAAAAGTGATGTGTGTGTTACTTGCACTCCTGCCAAGCGTTATTTTGTGGACCAGGAGCACGTCTCTCCGGGGACTTTCATCGCAGCTGTGGGAGCGGACAATGAAGAAAAGCAGGAATTGGACCCGAGACTCCTCGCCTCAAGCACCATAGTCGCGGACATCTTAGAGCAGTGCGGTCAAATCGGGGATTTGCATCACGCCATCGCGCAGGGTCTGATTCATTCGAGCGAAGTTCATGCTGAATTGGGGCAGGTCATCGCAGGCAAGAAGCCGGGACGCACCTGTTCGGAAGAAATCACTATTTTTGACAGTACGGGAACGGCATTGCAGGACGTAGCCGCAGCAGCCCTGGTTTATGAAAAGGCATTAAATCAGAAGTGCGGCGCACGATTCTGTTTCCCAGCGTAGAATTACAATGTTATAGATGTATCGTGCATCTGGTATGAAAGTATCTTCGAATCAACAGGCCCCGTGGCTCTTGCTGGTATTCACGCTGCCCACAGCAAAGGCGAGTGAGCGGGTTGGGGTATGGCGAAAGCTCCAAAGATACGGCACGATTCAATTGCCCGCTTCCGGCCATATCTTGCCCCACAACCCAGTGAACCAGGAGCGTTTTGAATGGCTTGCCACTTCTATTCGCAATTCCAAAGGGCACGCCGCAGTTGCCCAGGTCTCGTCCTTTGACGAGCTTGAGAATGAGCAGCTCGAACAAATGTTCATCAACGCGCGAACTCGCGATTATCAATCTCTTGAGAAGGACATGAGGAAGCTCGGTAACTCTGCCCGCCGGACTGGCGACGAAGCTGCATTGGTTCGCTTCAAGAGGAGATTACAACAAATTGCGGAGATCGACTTTTTCGGTTCGCCAGCTCGCGCCCGTTTGGAGGCGGCCATGCAGCGGCTCGAAACCACAGACGGTGTGAGGCCGACGCGCAGAGCCAAAGAAGATCCTGAGGATTACATAGGAAGGACCTGGGTCACGCGTCCTCATCCTGGGATTGATCGAGTTTCGTCCGCCTGGCTCATCACGAAGTTCATTGATCCGCAAGCCAAATTTATTTTCGATGCCGATGCCAAGCTACATCCGAAGGCGATCCCTTTTGACATGTTTAATGCTGGCGGATTCGGGCATGTCGGTAATGATTGCACCTTTGAAACACTCTTAAAAACATTTGGAGTTAAAGACTCACGCCTGAAGCTCCTCGCTCACGCCGTCCACGATGCTGATCTGGCTGATGACCATTTTGGTCGAAATGAAGCGCTTGGCGTCGACCGCATTTTGGATGGCTCGAACAAGCAAGGCCTGCCACGTGAAGAGGTCTTGCGCAAGGGCATGGAAATAATCGACGGGCTATACAACGGAATCCGATGAAAAAAGGAAAGGAGCACTTATGTCAACGAAGTTCAATCTAATTGCATTCTGCCAAATTTTATTCCTCTGCACGGCCGGGGTCGCGCAAAGTACGCCTGCAAACAATGAATGGCAGACGGTCGAGCAAGCGCTTGGAAGAGCAGGCCAGGTCCAGGCCGATGGGGCCTACAAAGTCGGCATGCCGCGTGGCGATATGAACGTCACCGTAGCGGGGATACAAGTAAAACCTGCGCTGGCCCTTGGCTCGTGGGTGGCGTTCAGCAAGCCTGGAGTTGGAGCCATGATGATGGGCGACCTGGTTCTCGCTGAAGATGAAGTCACGCCCGTCATGACATCCCTGGAATCGAACGGAATCGAGATCACCGCTCTGCATAACCATGTTCTGCACGAGTCGCCTCGGGTCATGTATATGCACATTGGCGGGCATGGAGACGCCGCGAAGCTGGCCTCCGCGGTAAAAGAGGCAATCTCTCTCACCAAAACTCCAGCGCCCAAGCCTGCCGCAAGCGCTTCGCAAGATATCGGAATTGACACGGCCGCCATCGAGCAGACGCTGGGGCAGAAGGGGAAGATCAATGGCGGCGTGCTTCAAGTGAGCGTTCCGCGGGCGGAGAAGATTACTGAGTCTGGAATGAGCGTACCTGCTTCCATGGGCCTCGCTATCGCGCTCAACTTTCAACCTACCGGCGGCGGCAAGGCTGCGATCACCGGAGATTTTGTTCTAATCGGGAAAGAGGTCAACCCCGTCATCCAAGCATTGCGGAAAAATGGAATTGAGGTCACTGCGCTGCACAGTCACATGCTGGAGGAGCAGCCAAGACTGTTTTTTATGCATTTCTGGGCCAACGATGATGCAGTGAAGCTAGCAAAGGGCCTGCGGGCTGCG
>JBARNL010000562.1:0-1863 GCA_049802955.1 Candidatus Angelobacter sp. | reverse complement strand
GTGGCATCGCTATGGCTGCGAAGCATCTCTAAGAGCACCCAGCTCTTGATAGCCAATGAACGATCTTCTGATTCGTGTTCTTTCGCGTGTATTCGCGGTTTAGAGATTTTGGTGACTACAGCGATCCTTCGCTTCGCTCGGGATTTCAGAAAAGATTTCACAGAAAACTATTTCAACATGCCCTGCTGCGCAACGGCGATATTGTCCCGGCTGGAATTTTTCACCATATACATCATCTCGTCGGCTTGGCGGATGATTTCGTGCGAACTCTTCGCGTCTTCCGGATAAGTAGCCAGTCCCATGCTGCAGCGGACGTTCAGGTTCAATCCATCTTCGGCAAGGAACACCGTTTTGCGCATCATGTCCTGAATACGCTTGGCCACCACGAGCGCGGAGTGTTTATCTGTCTGCGGAAGCAGGATGACGAACTCGTCGCCGCCGTAGCGGAAGGCATAGTCAATCAAGCGCAGCTGCGATTTGATCTTGAAACCAATTTCCTGCAGAAGTTTGCTGCCGACCAAATGCCCATACGTATCGTTCACATTCTTGAAATGATCAAGGTCAAGGAAGATCACGCTGAACTCATAGCCAAAGCGCGCGGAACGGTAGACTTCCGCCTCCAGGGTTTTATAAAGATGGCGGGCGTTATAGAGTCCGGTGCAATCGTCGGTGATCGTGAGTTCCTGGATTTTCTCTACGGCGCGGGCGTTATCAATGGCGATGGCGGCATAGTCGCACAGCGCATGCAGAAAGAACATTTCCTGCTCGCCAAAACTTTCCATAGCGCAGTTAATGAGCTGGATCACGCCAAGAACGCGGTGTTTCGATTGCAGCGGCACACAGATAATTGACCGGGTCTTCCACTTAGTCATTTCATCAATGCGCTTGGCAAAGCGGGGATCGTTATAAACGTCCGGCACGATTAAGGACTCACCGTGTCTGGCCACCCAGCCAGCGATGCCTTCGCCCACCTTAAGCCGAACGGTCTTGAGCGTTTCGGCAGCATCGCCCACGGCGATGGCGAAATAGAGCTCGTCCTTTTGTTCATCGACCATTAGCAGGGACCATGTGTCTGGACGGAAGAATTCCGCCATCTTGTCCATGATGGTTTGAAGAATTGAATCGAGATTCAGCGAAGAGGTCAGGGCCTTCGCCACATCGTTAAATATGGCGACTTCCTGCAGTTGCCTCTTGGTCTTACGCTCGGGTCCTGATCCTGCTGCCTCGTTCATTTAGGGGGTGATCCTCAATTTTTGAGCCACTGGAGAAAGTCTCGCACTTTTTGCGTATTATCGCTTGCTTTAGGGAAATCGGCAACCGGACAATAGACCTGAAACCTTTGGGTAATAGCCCTTACGTACCCGGAAAGTAGTTGTCGATTCAACAGTTAGGGGGTATTTTGTTTACATACCGGGAGTTTTTGGATTCCAAAATATGGGCCAACTGACTGACTTACCAGCAAAAGGCAATGGAAATGCCATGGGTGTTTTTGGTGATCGGATTCGGCGTGAACGGGAGATGCGAGGCATCACCCTGGACGAAATCACTGAATCGACAAAAATATCCCGCCGGCACCTGGAAGCGCTGGAAGGGGAGCACTTTGACCAGCTTCCTGGCGGCGTCTTTAATAAAGGCTTCGTCAGGGCTTATGCGCGCTTTTTAGGCATCGATGAAGACCAGGCAGTTGCCGATTATGCAACCGCAAGCAACGAACAGCCCGAACCCGAAAATAAGTTTCCTCTTCAAATTCACGAAGAGCCGAATCGTGAGTTGAATCCGCGACGCTCGAAAGTCCCGCTGGTATTTGCGGTTGCGGCTTTGGTGGGCATCCTGGTGGGTTACGGCTTTTGGATGAAATCAAAG
>JBARNL010000561.1:0-2433 GCA_049802955.1 Candidatus Angelobacter sp. | reverse complement strand
CTTCTAAGGGCTCCGCAGCAAAGCTGCTGCGCCCTCGCATTCCGTTCGCGCTCAACGGCGCTCACTTCATGCTCACCCGGCTCTTTCCTTCTAAGGGCTCCGCAGCAAAGCTGCTGCGCCCTCGCATTCCGTTCGCGCTCAAACGGCGCTCACTTCATGCTCACCCGGCTCTTTATGCTGGCTCACAAACGGGCGCTTTTTCTCCACAGGACAAAGCGATTTAAGGGACGCGCGAACATACTTCCGCATCAGTCGTCAAAATTCTGACGTTGAGGGAAGTCTTCGTGGGTTTGCCTTCCGGTAGAAAATAACTTATGTGTGCGCAGTGCCTGCTGTGTCCGAAACGCGTCCAGCTACGCGCTCCGAAAATCCCGTTTTGCTATCTGGAGCTGGCGAAGGGACTTGAACCCCCGACCCTCTGATTACAAATCAGATGCTCTACCAGCTGAGCTACGCCAGCGTGAAACCTCCCGTAACCGGGCACAAAGTTAATAAGTTAGCACAGCGGCAATCCGCGTGCAACATCTTGAGCCAATGCCTTGTCAGGGGAAACGTAACCTGCGTGGTACCGCTCCATCAAATATTCTAACAAGAACTTTGCCATTGCGGCCACCCTCCAACAGAAAAAAGTGACTTAATCTATACTGGTCATCAATGCTCAAGCATCGCAAACTGCTGATTTTGGCCATCTTACTGGTTGCCGCCGCAGCCGTCGGTTTTGTCCTGTATCGCCACAGTACACGGGTTCCGGAAGTTGCGCGCCTTCTCCCCGAAGGCGATCTTATCCTTTACGCCAATTTGAAGCCTGTCCATTTGTTTGATCTCAATGAATCCGGGTCGATACAGCCTCACGGCGACTACAAAGACTTTGTTGACCGCACCGGGATACAGCCTGAACGCGACATTGATGAAGTGGCCATGTCTCGCCGGGACACGCTGGATGGCCGCGACGTGGAATCATCGGAAATCCTGATGGGCCACTACGATCAGAATCGCCTTCGCGATTATTTACAGCTGCTCTCTTCTGCGCGTGAGCCTTACCGCAACTACATCATTTACTCCATTGCGCATGAAGGCCACACAGTGCGCGTCGCTCTGCTTGATGGCGGTAAGGTGGCCATCACCAACATGGCGTCTCCCGAACCCATCCACGGCATTATTGATCGATCGCTTAAGCCTTCTTCAGGTCCAGTTTTGTTGAGCCATTACAGTGATGTCCCTCTCGGCAGCCTGGCTTGGCTCATTGATCGCATTCCCAACAAGCCGGATAACGTGCAACTCCCTGGCGGATTCGCCATCACGCTTCCCGCTGAAGCAGTGGCGGTTGGCTCTTTGCGATACACCGGATCGCTGCTTTTGCGCGCCGATGTCTTTGCCCAAAGCGAAGCCCAGGCACGGCAGATCGTGGATTCCGCCAATTCGCATCTGTCGCTGGTGCGGAGCATAGGACAGTTCATCAAGACCAAAGGGCCTGATCAGGACATAAAAGCCGCGTTTGACAGCCTTCAGGCTACGCAAAAAGAAAATGTGGCGGTTTTCACCGCCACAATTCCGCAATCGATTCTCAAGAAGATCTGGTCAGAAGCTCAGTCACAAGGCGCTATACCGGCCGCCCACTAACAAACCCTACATGGCTCCTGAAGCCACTTGCTGGTTGATGCTGAACCGCAGGTATTTATGCGGATTCACGGGAGTATTGAAAATCCTGACTTCATAGTGCAGATGCGGGCCGGTACTGCGTCCGCTCTGTCCCACATAGCCAATGGAATCGCCTCGGCGAACCAACTGTCCCGCGCTCACGGCAAACCCTGAAAGATGCCCATATAGAGTGCTCATCCCGTTGCCGTGGTCAATCATGATGGTGCGGCCATAGCCGTTCATGAAATCAGCAAAGCGGACAATGCCATCCGCCGGAGCAATAATGCGAGTGCCGTAATCGCTGGAAATGTCCACGCCGCGATGGAACGCTCCCTCGCCGCTGAACGGATCAATGCGCTCGCCAAAGGACCCGGTAAGTCTTCCCTGGACAGGCCATAGCGTAGGCGCTGCCGCCAGCCGCATCCAATCCCGCGTGCTGGTATCGCTCACATCGCCCATGCCGATGCCCACTGAGGCTGCGCCGGTCATCGCGCTATTCCGCAGGGCGTAAAACTGTTGCAATGATGCGGAAGCCGGATCGTCATCTTCAAAAGCTGGATCAGGCTTGAGACCATACAGTGAAGAAACTTCACCAGCCAGTGAGCTTAGCGACTGTGCTTGCAGCTCGTTTTCCTGGGCAATCTGCTCAAGCTGGGAGTATTGTGATTTTAGGGCTTTCTGTTCGTCGCGGAGTTGGTTGAATTTCTGTGTCTTGACCACCATGCGGGTGTAGGAGCCCAGCATGCCGGTAATGGTGAGCATCCCAATCAGTGCGCCAGCCACAAAAACGTATAG
>JBARNL010000560.1:0-3101 GCA_049802955.1 Candidatus Angelobacter sp. | reverse complement strand
GCCCATGGCGATGGCGGTCCGAGGGTCAGGATGCTTGATTTCCTTGCGATGGGCCAGAAAAAGCGCCAGCACATGCTCAAAGGACTGGACCTCAAATTTGCACGCCTTCTTCCAGAAGGGAGTATTGGCCCGGCCCTGAACGAACAACCGGATAGCACGCAGCAGCGGGGCGTTTACGCGGTAGCCCAGCACCATTCCGTTGATCACCTGTTCCGCAAAAACAGGCAATGGGATCTGTGCGGCGGCTTCCGGGCTCATGCTGGTTTTGGCGCGCTCTTCCTGCCGCTCCAGAATTCCCAGGATGGTTGCTTCCAGCAGTCCGTCCTTATCATGAAATCGCCGGTAAATGGCGCCCGGGGTAAGGCCCGCATGGTGCGCGATACGGGGGATTGTGGCCCCGTCCACGCCATGTTGCCCCAGGACCTCGGCCGTTGCTTTCTGTAACTTGCGCAGCGATTCGCGGCTGCGCTCCTGCTGGGGAGCGAGAGTCTTTTTTGCCATGGAAAATATTTATACCAGTTAGGAAAAATTGTACTTGACATGTATGTAAATGTAAATTTACATTTACATAATTGAATAGAAGAATGATGATGGCCTACGAGCAGTCCAAAACGGAGAATCGCAAAGAACGGTTCATGGAGATAGCTGGCCTGATAGGAAGATTTGGCGCGGGAGCCTTCGCTGGCTTGACCCGTGAAGAACTGGGATTGAACATGGCGGCGGCTGAAGTCATGCGGGTAGACGCTCTTGTGGAGCAGGGACTCTACACGGGCCGCGAAGACTTTTTGCAAACCGCAGTTCATCGGTTGCTGCGCGCCCACGGCATTGATATCCAGCAGGAGGCGGACCAACTGACTGTAACCGGCGTTGCGTTGCACACTCGCAAGAGCCTGGAAAAGCTGCGCGCCGCCGGGAGACAACTTGAACTCAACGTAACCGGCATTCTCCGGCTTGCCGCCGACGTTTCTCCTGAGCTTGCCTGCGCCGTCATTAAATCACTCAAAGTTCGCGGAACGTTCCATGCGAGCGCCGAGGTGAAGACCGCGCTCATGAATCGCACTCATTGATCGCATTCGTTGGCCACGTGACGGAGATAGAATGTGCCCATTAAAACACAAGACGTTCGCAAAGAAATTGTTACAGGGCTTTACCTGCGCGTAAAAGCGCAAATTCGCTTATGGAGTTGGGGTAAGGAGAAATCGGCCAATCTAACGCAAGCCGAAACGGAACGCCCATGGGCTGGCTTGGCGGAGTGGTTACGCGTGGCGCATTCACTTCTCGATGAGAAGGCTATGGAGTTGACGCGCAACCCTGATTGACAGCGCCAAATCCACTCGAATCGAATAGAGAATCGTGAGCTGAATTCGCACCTTGCGCGCGCCTGCGGATATACTGACTGTCTGAGCGGTTTTCGGGAGTAACCCATGACAGACCTCCGCAGCACCGCTGTTTCCGATTCCCCTGTTTGCTGGCCGGCATTGCCTCTTTCGGCATGGCAAGATACGCGTGACACGCTGCACATGTGGACGCAGATCGTCGGCAAAGTGCGCCTGGCGCTCACGCCCAAAATCAATCACTGGTGGAACGTCGCTCTTTACGTGAGCGCGCGCGGACTGACCACGTCAGCCATTCCGTACGGCGATCGCGTGTTTGAGATTGAGTTTGATTTTCTTGAGCACCAGCTGATCATCAAAACCTGCGATCCGGCGACGAAAATCATTCCGCTGGGGGCGCGCTCTGTGGCCGATTTCTACCAGGAGTTCATGGCAGCGCTGAAGGCGCTCAAGATTGATGTAACGATCTGGCATATGCCGGTGGAGATCGCGAATCCGATTCCGTTTGATCAGGACAAGACGCACGCGTCCTACGACAAAGAATATGCGCGCCGCTTCTGGCGCACGCTGGTCTCCGTGGACGATGTGTTCAAGGTTTTTCGCTCGCGCTTTATCGGCAAATCCAGTCCGGTACATTTCTTCTGGGGAAGCTTTGATCTAGCAGTCACGCGTTTTTCAGGGCGTCCCGCGCCTGAGCGCAATGATCCCGATCCGGTACTGCGTAAAATCATGCAGGAAGCGTATTCGCATGAGGTGATCAGCGGCGGCTGGTGGACGGGCGGCGGCGACGTGAAAGATGCCGCGTTCTACTGCTATGCCGCGCCCACGCCGCAGGGCTTTGCCGAACAGAAAGTGCGTCCGGCGGCGGCGTTTTATCATAAACAACTGGGTGAATTTTTGTTGATGCATGAAGACGCCCGCCGCGCGAGCTCGCCCACCACGGCTGTGCTGGAATTTTTGCAAAGCACGTATGAAGCCGGGGCGACCTTGGCGAAATGGGACCGCGCTGCACTGGAACGAACCGAGCAACCCGCCGCCGGTGCGGCCTGAGGAGAAGCCATGGCCCAGAATTGCAGCCACATGAAGCAGATCAAATTCAAATCCACGGATACTCATGTCTGCGAAGAGTGCATCAAGACTGGCGACACGTGGGTCCATCTGCGGCTATGCCTGGAATGCGGTCACGTCGGTTGCTGCGATTCGTCGAAGAACAAGCATGCGACCAAGCATTTCCATCGCAGCAAACATCCGCTCATCCGCTCCATTGAGCCCGGAGAAGCATGGATATGGTGTTATGTGGATGAACTCTCGCCGGGAGAGATTGCGGCGTAGGTTCATCTTCCATTCAGCCAGACAAAAAACCAATGTATCGCGGTGAGCCACACAGCCAGCAGCATCAGGTTCATGCCAATCAACATGGCAATCACGATCAGCATAAGCCCGCCGGCCACCGTGAGCAGCGGGACGATGATCGCGTAGAGCAAAGTCATGAAAACCGTAAGCACCCAGCCGCCTGCTCTTACCGGCGCGATCATGTGCGAACCCATCTTCTGCAAACGTTTGGCCCGCTTCACCAGCGGAGGATGAAACGAAGCAAAGCTCTGCATCTGCATGGCACTTTGGCTGCGCTTTGGCTGCGCTGGCCGCCTGCCCTGCTGTGCCTCTTTCAATCGCTCGATAGCAGCTTTATCGCCGCGGGCAGCCTCCTGAATATCTGCAAAATTGGGTAGCTCGCCAAGTCCAACGGGCAATCTTTCACCCATCATT
>JBARNL010000559.1:0-8421 GCA_049802955.1 Candidatus Angelobacter sp. | reverse complement strand
AGGATTGCTGCGCAATATTTCCGAATACTGGTCCAGCGCCTTTGTCGCCCAGATCACATTCTCCGGAGTATCAACTCCAGGCTCAAACACCTGCAAATACGTTGCCGCCAGATACATCCGTGCCAGTACAAGGTCCGGGTCCAGCGTGACCGCCTGCTCAAAGTGCTCAATCGCATCCTCGTAATGCGCTTGCCGAAATGCCTGCACGCCGTCATTCACTTCATTGCGCGCGAAAACTTTCGCTTCGTCTTGCGCCACGCAAGCGATCCCAAAAACCACAATGAACCCTGCCAACAGTGCAAACCTCGCGGTCATTCCCCGTGCCCCTCTTCTTAATCCCAACTCGATTGTGCCTTTCTTTTCAATATAAGCCAGGACGATCCAAGTGCATGCACAATACAAAAATGTGTTCCCAAATACAATTGGGCAAAAATTGAGGTCCTATAGTCGAAGTCCTGATTGACAGCGGAGCAGGTCGCTCGGTCCTGTTTTTGCCTGCTTGCTGAAAGCGCAGCCAAACTCCGGATCTCTCTGGATGATGACTAGAGGAGGCATTTTCGACGGAGTACAGAGACACGGTTGGAGCGGTGTCAACAGTCTGAGCAGCCAATAAAATATGGAATTCCGTACAAAATGGATGGATGGAACCAATGGGCTAAGTAACAGCTAAGTGCTGCTGTTCAGGCAACCAAAGCTCTGGGAAAAGGCTTCCATGTCTAGTCACATGGGATTAACAGCGAATCGGTCGCCGGGCAAAGAACACGCACTTGTCTATAATGAAGCCCATGTACCGGGAAAAGATGTCGCCGTGGATGAAGTCCGGCGCAATGGAGCCAGGAATCGGGGCAGACAGGGCCAGCGACGCAATGAACTGAGCCAGCATCAAAAGGAACCAGGCAAGGGACCGGGTCAGGATCAAAAACTGGGCCAGAATCGGAAAGAACCGGGCCAAGATGGGCCATTTATCGTGGCCCGGGCAACCCGGATGGACAACGTAGCAGCTACTCTGCCGCATCCAAAGGAACAGCGGCCTCAAAAGGTCAAATTGACACAAGCAAAAAAAGTAATCGCATCCGGAATGACCGAAGCCGAAGCGATTGACAGAGCTAAAGCCGGTGATGCGGAGGCGTTTTCCGGGCTCTACGGGCTCCACAAACGCCGCGTGTACTCACTGTGCCTGCGCATGACGGGCAACACGGCTGAAGCGGAAGACCTGACGCAGGAAGCGTTTTTGCAGCTTTACCGCAAGATTGCCACGTTCCGGGGCGAGTCGGCGTTTTCAACCTGGCTGCACCGGCTGGCGGTGAACGTGGTGCTGATGCATCTGAGAAAGAAGGGCCTTCCGGAGATATCGCTGGATGAGGCGCTGGAACCGCAGCATGAAGATGGGCCAAAGAAAGATATCGGCGCACGGGACAACGTGCTGGCGGGGTCGATTGATCGGGTGAACCTGGAGCGGGCCATAGAAAGCCTGCCGCCGGGATACAGAATTATCTTCGTCCTGCATGACGTTGAAGGCTATGAGCACAACGAGATTGCCGAGATGATGGGATGTTCGATAGGAAACAGCAAGTCGCAACTTCACAAGGCGCGCATGAAGCTGCGCGACCTGCTGAAACTCAGTAGAGCCGAAAAGGCCGCCCGCAGGTAAGCAGAGATCCCCTAGCGGCTGAGAGCAAGACCGAGTCACATAACGCGGCGAGTCGATTCGGGCGACGTGAAGAAGAAACGCTGCGGTCGGCCCGAAAGAGAACGCGTTGTGGGTTTCCCCTGAAAGCGAGTTGGGAGAGGATGAAGAAAATGAATTGCCAGCAGTTCCAGGAAACACTGCCGTATATCATTGAGCACGGCGGCGGGGGCGAGGACGAATCGCATCTCCAGGAGTGCGAGTCTTGTGCATCGTTGGTGCGGGACCTGCGCTATATCGCCGAGCAAGCCAAACTGCTTTTGCCCATGCACGACCCAAATCCGCGTGTTTGGAACAACATTGAGCAATCTCTGCATAGAGAGGGATTGCTCCCGGAGGGTCGAATGTCCCCCCCGGGACATACACAGAAAAACTCGACCTCTCAAACACAAGCGAAAAACTGGACTCCCCTAGGCTGGGTGATGGCCCTTACGGCGCTGATCATCTTTGCCGTCGCGCTTACAAATTACAAGTCAACTCCCTTGCAGCAGACCGCGCTCTCGGCGCAGAATAGCGCTGCGGATTCAACACAATTTAATTCTGACGATCGGCAGTTGATCAGCCAGCTTTCGCAGCAGTCGCCGGAAGCGCAACGGGCCTATGAAGCCAGCTTGCGGGACGTGAACGCCTATATCGCGGACGCTGAACAGGCTGCCAAGAGCGATCCCAGTGACGCATACGCGCAGCAGCTGTTGCAGAATGCGTATGAGCAAAAAGAAATGGTGTATGAGATGGCGACCGCCCGTTCGTTACCCTGAACGGATGAGGAGGCATAGCCGGCCATGAAGTTTAATACCGCATCGCGCGCTCTGCTGGCTACAGCAAGCCTCGCCATTTATTTTTCTTCGGCCGCACTGGCGGCCCACGCCGCCGATTCACGCAAGGAAGCCCGCATTGATATCGCTCCCGGCGGCACCGTGAACATCGTGAGCGGTGGCGGCTCGATTGCCCTTCATTCCGGTGCCGGGCGCCAGATGCTCGTCTCATACACCGTACACTCCGCAAAAGTTGAAGTTGATCAGAGCACTACTGAGAACAAGCAGCGCGTGGAGCTTCTCACTCACGCCCTCCCCGGTGAGAAGCCCACTGCTGATGAAGCCAAAGTTGATTATGACGTTACCGTTCCGGCCGGCGTTTCCGTAAATGTAAGCACTACTTCCGCGCCCATCACCGCCGAAGGCATCAGCTCAGATATCGGCTTGTCGTCTGAAACCGGGCAGATCACGGTTCACAACATTGCAAAATCTCATGTTCACATTCGCAGCGTGACGGCCCCCGTTAATCTGCAGGATGTCACCATGAGCCGCGTTGATGTGCAATCAACGGGCGGCGCCGTCCAATTAAAGAATGTCAATGGCCAGCGCGTTACCGCGAGCACAACCAGTGGCAATATCGATTACCAGGGAGATTGCTCTGGCGGCGGCAACTACATCCTCAGCACGCACAGCGGCGCAATCGACGTAACTCTGCCCGCCACGGCGTCTGTCGATCTCAGCGCCCGTTCCACCAGCGGCACGGTTGAAAACGATTTCCCTCTACAGCAAAAACCTCATAATTCTTTCGTGCCCCAGCAAGGACGTTCCTTTGCAGGTACCTCTAATTCCGGCTCATCTTCGGTTGAGCTCCAGTCTTTCAGTGGTAAAATCCGCGTGAAGAAGCAATAAATCAGCAGCGCGTTTCAAATCTATGATGGCCGTACCCCACGCCCGCACGTCCGGCGAATGCCGCCGCTTCCGCAACTGAATGCGTTGCGTGGTACTCATCGGGTTTATGGGCGCGGGAAAAACCACGGTAGGTCGCGCGCTGGCCAAAAGCCTGCGCTGGGATTTTCTGGACTTGGACGAGGTGATCGAACAGCGTGAGAACAAGTCCGTCGCTGAGATTTTTGCTTCTTCCGGTGAACCCGCTTTTCGGCGCATGGAAAGCGCGGCGCTTGCGGCTTTGCTGCAAGAACATCAGGCCGGCAGCGATCTTATATTAGCGCTCGGCGGCGGGGCGTTCGCGCAGAAGCAAAATCGTGACGCGCTTATTTCCTGCGGCGCAATCACGGTTCTGCTGGAAGCTCCCGTAGAAGAATTGCGGCGGCGTTGCCAGGCTGAACACAAAGTGCGCCCGCTGGCGCAGCAGGATGCACAGTTTAACGAGCTGTTTGCCGCGCGTCGTGCGGATTACGCTCTGGCCCGGTCCACCGTGCAAACGCTGGGTAAATCGGTGCAGCAAGTCACAGCGGAAATCGAACAGCTGCTGAAAGCGGCGGACGTACGAACAAAAAAGTAGGAACGAGAAAAGCGGAACTAGAAATTCGGAGGTAGAAAAGTGAAAGCAGTAAAGCTCGCCATTCTTTTGAGCGCGGTGCTCGCCACATCCATCTGTCTTAATGCGGCTGACCAGTCAAAAGACAAAGCAAAGGGCAACTCCAAGGTGGCTGATTCCGGCAGCTTCGGCATCTTCATGAATGGCAAGCGCGTGGGCACTGAGACTTTTAACATCACGGAAACGCCGAATGCCGACCGTGAGCGTTCTTATTCCACCGCCTCCTCTGAAATCAAGTTTGACGATGGCCATTTCAAGGCCACGCAGACCGCTGAGATGCAGGTTTCCGCCAAAGGTGAGCTGCGCTCTTACAACTGGCATGCCATAGCCCCGCAGAAAGAGGAAGCGTCCGTTGAGCCCAAAGATGAACTTCTGATAGAGCACATCATCCCCGCCGACCAGAAAAAACTCGACGTCCCTCACATGCTGCCTCTTTCCACCATCATCCTTGACGACAACTTCTTCTCCCAGCGTGAAGTCTTATTGTGGTGGTATCTAGCCAACGGTTGCCGCCGCCAGGATAATGGGCTGGCATGCGGTACCGGCAAGTTTGTGATTCTTGTCCCCCGCCAGCATATTTCCGGCAATGCAACCCTGGAACTGCTCGGCCCGGCAAAAGTGATGGTAAAAGGCGTTGAGCGCGAGCTCAACCGGGTGAAGCTGGATATGACCGGCCCACAGTCGCTCACCTGGCTCAATGACCCGGGCCGCGACTCCGATTCCACGCAATGGGTCCTCTGGGTTGACGATCAATACCGCGTCATCAAGATGACCGTCGCCGGAACAAATGTTGAAGTGGTTAGAGACTGAGCAGACCTGAAGCAGTTACAGATTAACGCAAACCATAGTTGCACGATAAATCCAACGTAGAGACGCAGCACGGCTGCGTCTCAGATGCGCATATCGATAGGATGATTTTCGTTTCGATCTCAATCGTCGTCATCTCCACGTGAAGGTTCCTCTCCTTTTCTGGTCCGCGTTATCCGTGTTAATTCGCGGTAAGATTTTGATCTCCTTTTCTAATCAGTGTCATCAGTGTCATCAGTGCAAACCAGTGGTAAGCCCTCCTCCGCCATTTGCGTTACCATCTCTATGGAGGCCCGCCATGTCCATCCGCCCCGTCAAAAAGCTCATCAAATCCAAGCCCACCATGGAAGGCGCGGGAGTCCATCTGCGCCGCGCATTCGGATTCGGCAACACCTCTGACTACGATCCTTTTCTGCTGCTTGACGATTTCCGCAATGAGCTGCCGGAAGACTATCTCGCGGGCTTTCCGTGGCATCCGCATCGCGGTATTGAGACCATCACTTACGTTCTGGCCGGGACAGTCGAGCATGGTGACAGCATGGGCAACAGTGGCGCCATCGCCGCTGGCGACGTGCAATGGATGACCGCCGGCAGCGGCATCATCCATCAGGAAATGCCCAAGGGCGATCCCACCGGACGCATGCATGGCTTCCAGCTTTGGGCCAATCTTCCGTCGGCGCTCAAGATGACTCCTCCGCGTTACCAGGAGGTAAAGACCGGCGAAATTCCCGAGATTACTGATGATGACGGCACGCATGTCCGCCTGGTTTGCGGCAACTTCTGGGGCAAAAAAGGCCCGGTGGAAGGCATCGCCGCCGATCCTACTTATATCGATGTCTCAGTCGCTCCGGGCCGCCGCAAGACGCTGCCGGTGGAACACACGCGCCACGCTTTTGCTTACGTCTTCGGTGGCTCAGGCAAGTTCTGCAACGCCTCAGGCCCGCTGGCCGTCCCGACGGAAAGCGTGAACTGGCTTGACACTGCGCCCCCTTCAAACGCCGACAATCGCTCCCTGATCCTCTTTGACAGCGGCGACGAAGTCACCGTACAGGCCGGCGAAGACGGCATCCGCTTTCTGCTGGTTTCAGGCAAGCCCTTGCAAGAGCCCGTTGCCTGGTACGGACCAATCGTGATGAATACGCAGGAGCAGTTGAGAGATGCTTTCCAGGAATTGGAGAAGGGAACGTTTCTGAAAACGAAGAATGTCTGACAGCCGACCTCCGGAGAAACCCCTGCAGTCGGCTTGAGTCACTCATTGGGCTAGCGTAAGCTTGTTTCTATGGACAACTGGATTGTCGCTGACCCAGAGCACCTTGGAGGCAGTCCGCGGGTGCGCGGCACACGCATTTCCGTCGCGCTTATTCTTGAGTCATTCGCCGCAGGCATGACCATTGCCCAAATTGTGGACGCTTATCCCAGCCTCACTGAGGATTCCGTGCGTGGCGTTCTTGGCGAACTGGCCCAGCGAAAAGACCTCCAACCAGCGTGAAAATTCTACTGGACGAGAATGTACCCGGAAGCTCGTTGCGGCGTTGCGTGCGGAAGGTCACGAAGTCGAATCGATTCACACTTTGCGCCTTCAGGGATTAGAAAACGGAAAGCTTTGCGAATTCGCTCGCGACAGCTTTGATCTTTGTTTCACACGCGACGCTGGTTTTGCCAACAATGTTCGCCAGGGCGCACCGCCTTCGCGGTTGAAATTATTACGAGTGACTCTGCAATAAAAACCACAGGATGAATTTGTGCTGGATTTTATTTTAGCTTTTCGCGCAAGTGATTGGACTCAATTCGGTCACGGTGATGACTGGCCGAATCCATCACACCACGCTTCGTAGTGACGGCTTCTTACTCACATATCCCGGAGAGGAGACAAAGGAGAGGCTGTGCGGGCCTCTCTGCGTTACACTCAATCCTCATGCTCCCGCTCGATAATGCGGTCTGGACGGCGCTCACCACCAAGCAAGCGCAACACGCGCATACCTCCGCGCTGGCGCGCAGGTTCCAGCCGGAAATGACATTGTTGGGCGCGCTGGCCGCCAACACCGCGATGGCATTCGATTCCCTCGCTCAGCTCATTCAACGCGATGCCGTTACGCTCTATTTCACCTCGCCGCCGCAGATTCCCTCTGGCTGGGATGTTCTCCGTGCCGTTGAATTGTGCCAGATGGTGCAAGAGGCAGATACGCCTTCGATGGCGTCAGATGAGGCCGCATCGAAAAGCGCAACGCCTGAAGTCATCGAACTTACTCCGGCCGACGTTCCTGAGATGAGTGTGCTCTATACCGCAACCCGGCCCGGACGCACGCTGTGCCCGCGCATCCAGAAGCTGGGACAATTTCTCGGCGTCCGCGAACCAGGCAATGAAGATGGCAAGCTGGTTGCAATGGGCGGACTGCGGCTGCATCTTGCCGGATACCGCGAGATCACTACGGTTGCTACTATGCCGGGCCATGAGGGCCGCGGCTACGCAACTGCCATCATGCGCGGATTGATAGACCGCATTCGCTCACGCGGCGAGCGCCCGTTTCTCACCGTCCGTACTGACAACACGCGCGCCATCGGCATCTACCGCCGGCTGGGATTCAAAGAACGCACCTTGCTTTATTCTCAGACCATCCGTCGAGCAAACTAGAATGTTCTATAAAAGTGGTTGCTACGGTCGCTTTGACATAAACCACGCGAACGCAATTGCCCACCTCAAAGTTGGTCATCCCGAGATCCGTAAGCGAGCCGCGTTTTCTTCAGCGGGCGAGTAGGACCGAGGGACCTTGTGTTTTGGTAAAATTAGCGTCCATGTCAGCCGCTCACTTGAGATTGAGGAGAAAACTATGCACGGGCGCATCTTTACTTTGTTCCTTGCAGTGACTGTCATTGTCGGTTCCGCGATGCAATTAAGCGCTCTGCAGTCCAGCGCCGCGCAAGCCAACTCGCCTCAGAACAAATCCGCGCAAGCCACGACAACGCAGAGCGCGTCCGCTGACGATCCCACAAAAAAGCTCGGCGCGTTTACAGGCAAGTGGGAAACGGAAGGCGTATTTACGAATGGGCCAAAAACCTCCACCACTCTGGAATGCCGCTGGTCGCCGCAAGGCTCATATCTGGTCTGCGATCAACTGGTCCACATGGGAGCTGGCGGCGATCATCGCCAGTTCACCGTTTACTCCTATGACAGCAAGGCCGGCAAATATTCTTTCACCACCCTTGCCGATCCCGGCGCAAAACCAACTACTGGCGGAATTACCATCAAGGGCAATCTCTGGACCTATGATGATTCCAGCTTCACCGGCAACGGCAAAACCACTCTGGTGCGAGTCACGAATGAATTTACTGACCCAAAGACGGAGGTATTTAAAGTGACGTCCTCAGAAGACAACGGCGCGAACTGGAAGATTATGCTCCAGGGCGTGGCGCACAAAGTCGTCGACTAATCCGATTAAATGTAGGGGAACAGGGCGGAGCAGACATATGCCTGCGCTACTCTGCTTTATAGTCGCTGGCTTCAGCCCTCGAGGTTCTTCCTTATTCGTATCGCAACGCTTCAATCGGGTCCAGCCGAGACGCCTTGATGGCCGGCAGCATGCCGCTGATGAGTCCCACCACGATCAGGATTGTGG
>JBARNL010000558.1:0-2643 GCA_049802955.1 Candidatus Angelobacter sp. | reverse complement strand
GTAAAAAATAGGAATAGAGGTCTTATGAAAAAGGGCTCATTTGCCATTCTGGTCTTCTTAGTTTTGTCACTACTAGTCGCAGTTTGTCATTCCAAGAGTAGAGACAAGCCGGTTAAGAACAAAGAGCCCTTGAGTGCGGATGAGATAGCAATCTACAGAGTGGTATTGCAGCAAAACGCCCCAGAGGGATCAGAGTACCTCAATGTCTCTGCACGCACTTATCCGCTCGATACACCTCCGGGCGAATGCCTGCAAGGTATTGAGTTCCAGAATAGTATTAATGCCTCGCATTCGTTTCACGACCTCACACCGAATGTTCTCAGCGGGAAAAACATGAAACTGGTCAGTCCTCGCGACCACGCAAGAATTGTCCGTGAGAATGACCCAAGCAAGATGATTCGCAAGGGGAAGTCCGTGCAAAGTTCTGTCGAAGAAGCATTTTCGACCGCACTTTTCTCCTTGTCAGAAATCGCCTTTGATAAAGAACGCAATCATGCCGTTATGAGCTACAGCGTGTGGTGCGGTTCATTATGTGGACATGGTTATACGCTGATTTTCGAAAAGATCGGAAATAGTTGGAGGAAAGCAGATCGAGTGTGCAGCGGCTGGATTTCTTAAATCGCTGCTGTAGTACCCTTTCTCCCGCGCACTTCTCCTTGCCCTATAGTTTATTCTTGCGACAGGGTTCCCTCGCGAAGCTCGGGGATTTCAGAAAAATGCTCATCCTCGCCATCGACACATCGGGTCAATCCGGCGGCATCACGCTGGCCGAAGCGGAGGCTGGATCGTTCCGCGTGATTGAGTCGGCGGCGATTGCCGGAGGCACTTTTTCCGCGCAGCTCATTCCCACGCTTGCCGCGCTGCTCAAGAAACACGAATACGGAGTGAAAGATATCGGAGGCTTCGCTGCCGCGTCTGGGCCGGGATCTTTTACCGGACTGCGCGTGGGCCTGAGCGCGATCAAGGGTCTGGCGGAAACCCTGGACAAGCCGATTGCGACAGTGTCAGTGCTGGAAGCGCTGGCATCTCTGGCGGATCGCGAGGGAAAAATTGCCGCTGCGATGGACGCCGGCAGGAAAGAAGTATTTCTCGGCATCTACCAAAACAATAGAGATTCGTCTGCGGAAAAATCTAGACCGCAACGCAGCACACAATCCGATCACGCGCTCGTCATGCACTGCGAGGAATTGCTGACGCAACAAGATTTTCTTGCGACAATCGGCACGGAGCGGCCTGCGGTTACCGTCACCAGCAATGCTGCAATCGCGGAACTCTCTGCGGCTTCTCACTCCTCGGTTGTGGTCGTCACGCCGCCGGGCAGCGAAGTTATTGCCCGCATCGGCGCCGGAAAATTGCTGGCCGGTGATACTGTCTCGGTTGAAGCGCTGGACGCGAACTATCTGCGCAGGTCCGACGCTGAAATCTTCTTCAAAGGAAATCGCTGAGCATGCCTGGTGACGGGGGTGTTAGCGAGAACATGATTGCCGCGAATTCGGTCCGCGTCCGTCCGGCGGAGCCAGCCGATCTTCCCCGCCTTGTGGAAATCGCGTCGCACTCGGCGACTGCGGCGCAGTGGAGCCAGGCTGAATACCTCAAGCTGTTTGCGCCCGATCAGTTCAAAGCTCAAATTGAACTCCAATCGCAACTTGATGCCCAAATCGCGGATCCTCAAATAGGCAAGCCGCGGAAACAAATCCAGCTTCGCACTGCCCTGGTAATGGAGCAGGCAGGAAGCGTCGTCGGTTTCATCGTCGCCCGCCAGGCAGACGACGAATGGGAGATTGAAAACATTGCGGTTACCGGCGCGGCGCGGCGGCACGGACTGGGTTCACGCCTGGTCGGCGAGTTGCTTGATCTTGCTCGCAGCCGGGGCGGAAAGAGCGTTTTTCTTGAAGTACGGGAGTCCAACCGCGCGGCCAGGTCTCTTTATGAAAAATGGGCGTTTATTGAGGTTGGGCGCAGAAAAATGTACTATCAAAATCCCGCCGAGGATGCCTTGCTGCTGAAATTTAAATTTGGCAGGTAAGCATCAGAAGGAGAATCACTTACTCCTCCATAGTCTTAGGGGATCCTTCGACTCCACTTCGGCAAGCCTCAGTGTCGCTCAGGACTTCGGCTGCGGACTTGCGCTCGGCTGCGCCTCCTTCACGTCCGCAAAACGCCTCAATTTAAATTTCCATAAACCAGGCCTTTTTGATTGAACCAGCCCTGCCCCTGTGTTAACGTTCGATGAAAGAACACGCAGGAGGTTCTTCAAGAATGGTGGATTCCGTTCGCGAACAGCTTCTCGCCAGCCACGAAGAGTTTCGTCGGCTGGCCCAGGAACACACTCAATACTGCCAGCGCCTTCACTCCCTCATCGAGAAAAGATACTTGACGGAAGATGAAAAGCTGGAAGAAGTGCGTATCAAGAAGGTTAAACTCAGGCTAAAAGACCAGATGCAAATGATTGAGCAGGAATATCTGCGATCGCACGAGCAGGTCGCTTAACGATTACCGGCTCCATCAGGCCCTGATCTCACCCTCTCCTTGAACGGACCACTCATCCGTTGGGAGAGGTTTTTATATGTGCTTCCCCCAGTCCCTCTGATCTCCCAACTTTTTCCCGATCTTCAGGCCTTTTCCTGATCCGGCGATTAGTTC
>JBARNL010000557.1:0-5287 GCA_049802955.1 Candidatus Angelobacter sp. | reverse complement strand
GCGGGCAGAGCATTTCGCATAGTGGACGCTATACAGTGATCCACAAAGCCCACGCTTTGCGCAATAGCATCACGCTGCTGAAAGGGCATTATTTCCCCGCTTGTGCGATCTGCACGGTGCCGGTGCATTTCCGACTGATACAGAGTCTGATAGTGGAGTCGGCAAGAGAACGGTTTCGGCTGCTGAAGAGTCAGTAATCAGAGCGCATCACGAAGCCAGATGGTACACTCGGCCTGAAGACGAACTTCGCCCGGACCTTCGAAGTTGGCCTTGCGGTCGCTGGCCGATGCTGTGGCTCTATGCCCGGCTGGTTTTGAATGAGGTGGATACAAGATGCCCGACAATTGCAAACTGACAATGACACCGCAAGCACATTCTGGCAGCGGCAATGCTCCGATGCTATCGCCGGTCTTCTTGTATGAAGTTGAGGGAATGCCAGGTGACGAACGAGTCGAGATTGTAAACACGCGGACCGGAAACAGGAAACAAAGCTGGCAAATCTGCCATGTAGTGAGTCAGCAAAAGACAGGCGACTATAAAACAAAGGAAGAGGCATTGTCTGCGTTGGCTGCAACCTCACAGCCCAACACACTTGAGCAAATCAAGAAAGCAGCCGTGGCTCTAGGATATACAAAAATTCAATGCAAAACCGGAGCCACTCCTGCAGTGTATTCGAGGTATTGGGTCGGCTTTGCATCGCATGTGGAAGGTGGAGGGCGCGCCAAGGTGGACTACTATATGGAAGGCAACAAATCGGACGGACACAAAGTGCGCGTTCACAAAGTTTTGCAAGGTGAAGACCACTGGTATATTCTCAGTTGAAATATCCTTATCGCTAGAAATGCCTTACTTCCCGACAAGGTTTAGCGAAACCAGAGCCTGTTGCCTCCGTCTAAGAACCCATATTGTGAGAGGAACTATAGCCGTGAGGATACAACAAAGTGCCACGTAAGCGGATGTGACTGACAGTAAGAACACAAGACCTGCTTTCTTCAAGGGAAGGCGGTCAACGTAGGTTAGGCGTAAAGAGTCTTCGATTGTGGTCCTTAGTATACTCTCTAATTGCAATTCATAATGTGATGTATTCCTGAAAGCAACTGAAGGATTAAGTGTGGGACTAAGCACGAATGTGACCATCTTAGAAAGTTTAATGTGACGGTGCTCTGTATTGAACAGTCGAGCTTCCATGAGTTTTGAGATACTGGTCACAAGATGAGTATCAAGACAATCGCCCACCCACTTCCGCCTTATGCCTTGGAATCGGACCGCTTGAAGAAGGTCCTCACAACAGCAGAACGCACCCAAGCTGACATCGTCAGAGAGTCCATACGGCAGATGGAACACGTCGCCACGCAATCCGTGTCAGCCGCGTTACGCTTGGTGAGCAAGAAACCCCCAGCGAAATGAGTTACTGATTTCCACACCGCTAGTCGAGATGATTGTGGCAGACTTCGATTATTGCCCTGAGTCGTGGCCTTCTCTAATTCCCGAACTACTTCGGAAACTATACGGCCTAGTTGGGGCTGGGGCTGAAGGTCATCGATAATGTTGTGCCGTGGGTTGGGCGCGGAGCTTCGTCGGGCTGAAAGCTAAAGTGGTCCCCTGACACTTGTGTTGTGAGCCGAAGCGAGTGAGAGATTGTGAATTGAATCCCACCCTTCGCAAAAGCGGCGAAGGATAGGCCACGCATGCTATGGTGATCTCTCGAGCGGAAGGACGGATCACGTGCCGGTTTTCCCATCAAGTGGGACTCAAGAAAAAGGCGCGAGTCCAATTTCGAACTCGCGCTGATACTACTGATAGCAATTGCTCTTTACTGCAGGTTTCCAGAAGTCCGGATCGCCTGAGTACCAATTGCTTCGCCGGACACCACAAGCTCAACCCTGCGGTTGGCCTGGCGTCCCGCCGCATTATCGTTTGAAGCCACGGGTACGCTGTTGCCAAAACCCGTCGCGGTCACTGAAGTTCCCACCACTCCCTGCTGCACCAGATAGTCGCGTACCGATCCGGCACGATGTTCAGAGAGCACCTGGTTATATTGATTGTTTCCGACGTTGTCAGTATAGCCGCCCACTGCGATATTCAGTCCCGGATACGCCAGCAGGATGCCGGCGACCTTGGCCAGTTTTTCCCTGGCTCCTGGCAGCAACGTGTATTTCCCTGTATCAAACACGACGTCTGACATGCTGACGATCAGCCCGCGTGCGCTATCGCGTGTCTGAAGAATAGAGTTCAATTGCTGTTCCAGACGGGCGCGCATTACCGCTTTGTCGTTCTCGGCGGATTGTGCTCTCTGGTCAGAAAGCTGCGCTGCGTTGCGGGATTGATCAGCGTCGGCCCGAGCGGCAGCCACAGCATTGGCTGAAGTCGCCTGGTCTTGGGCGCGATCAGATTTGGCCTGTGCCGTTTCCGACTGAGCTAGTTCTTTCTGCCGGTTTGCGTCATCCGCTTGTGCCCTGGACTGCGCCTGAGCATCAGCAGAAACGCGTTGGTCATCTGCATTGTGTTCCTGGTTGCGCGCCATGTCCGACTGGGCCCGTGCCGTATCGGATTGGGCCTGAGCTGTGTCCGATTGGGCTTTGTCTCTCTGGCGGTTGGCTCGGTCGGTGCGTTCGCCGGCTCGCGCGACTGAGTTCGCGGAATCCTGGCGCTCGTTTGCCTGGCGTTCGTCATCCATTTTCTTGACGGTGATTACGCGCGCATCTTCTGAAGTCTGCACTGCTTCGCGAGCGAGGGAGATTTCCGCTTTTTTATCTTCGCTGCCGGTTTGAAGGCTTTCGGCGTTCTGCAAACTAGCCTGGGCCTTCTTGAACGTATCGGAAGCATATTGTTCTGCGCCGGTCCATCTGGCAATGCGCACCGCGTTGCGCGCTTCATAGAGCTCGAGAGGGGTCTTGCTTCCGCCCTTGATGGGTTGCATATCGGCGGGATTGATGTCGCTCTCATAGAGTCCGCGTTGCAGCAGCTCATATTTCGCTTCCACCTGCTCGACCGTACCTTTGGTGTCACTGCGTATTTCATTTTCCATGACGACAACGTCGCTGGGTTGTGTGACGGCAAAGTACGGCTCTGCTGTAACAATCAAGGCAAATGTCTGCAGGTTGCTGGTGACGTTGAGCTTGCTATGGCCTTCATGATTCAACAGGACTTCACCCAGATTCGCCGGGCGTCCTTCAGGGCTGATGGCCCAAAGAACATAAGTCAAATATTCCGGGCCAAACCTGCCCGCAGGCTGGAGACCGCTGAATTCCGCTTCAATGTGGATTGCGCCTTGTTTACTTTTGACCTCGGCATTGCCGCCGCCCTCGGGCAGAAGGTTGGTGCCCTTGAAGTTGATATGCGTGCTCTTGCCTTTATGCCTGTAATTGACCGCGCTTGTGGTCCGCGTGACAACACTGATGCGATGAAGAGAGTTGTTTGGCCTGGAATCAGTCTGTGCCAGCGCGAACAGCGAGCCGAGCACGATGGAAATGGGTATCAGAACTTTTTTCATTCGATAATCTCCTGGGGTGGGGCAGATGTCGCCGATTCGCGCGCCATAAAACTACCGGCTGACGCACACGCGGGCTGAAGAATGCCAATTGGCTGGATGGGACCGTTTCGATTTGGCTTAGCCCGGCGGCGAACTCAAGAAAGAGATTACGAGTTTTGAGTCGTAAGTCCCTCGACACATTCAGACAATCCACCATACCACGCGGAGTAGCGGCCAAGTGTTCAAAATGAGACAAGCCCTTGTACGCATGTTTTCCCCAGTCATCGCAGCTTCAAATCCGTTTCTGCAGGGCGGAACGATGCCAGTAAATTTCGTGTGCCGTTGGAGATCGCGGAAAAGGCGCAAATCTGTTCAAAACGAGAACGTTAACTAGCGCGTTTCAGCGGCTGTGGATAGTGGAAATACACGGGACACTGGTGCAGCTTTTCCATCATGCCCAATATTTTTCTTCGCGGACTCGCGGCAATCAGCAGCCCGCAAGCCAAGCAGTATGACTCAATCAGCTTCACGCAATACTGGCTTGCCTTCCGAACTGAGGTTGGATGGCTGGACACCATAATCGCCTTCGATGCAATTTGTCAGAGGAGAGACTCTGAAATTATACGCGCCACGTCAAGAGCGGCTTTGATTAAGATTTGGAATGGGGCCGGCGCGAATCAGGCTTTTTTCTGTTCATCCCCAGCAAGCTTCTCTAAGCAGCTTTGCGCTGCGGTCCGGGCGTCCTCGAAAGTGTATTCCTGGCCCCAATAGACGATAGTCGCAGACCCGACACGCTGGACGATCCAGTGAAATATCTTGGCATTGTGGCGCGCATCGAGCAGAATGTCTGCGATGTATCCGCCAAGAGTCAGTCTGGTGTTTTCTGGTTCTTTAATCTGTCCGGGTGCTGGGGCTACCAAATGGAGCTTCCTTCTCACAACTTACACCTGGCTCCTGGGGATGGGAACTGCTTCTGGTTTTGAAGCCTGAATAGCTCGATTTGGTTGCCCGGCGATCACGAAAAAAGGAGCGATTTTGAACATGCTTAGGTAACCGGAACTGTGAAATTTTCTGCTAGACTCCCTTTCAATGCATCGGGGGAGATTCAAGACGGGTACGGTGATTCCCGCCAGCGGAATCTACAGTGTTCGTCACTCGGCCCATCGCCTGCCCCATGAAGTGACGCTGCTGACGGGCGAGATATTCCCAAGTGCCAGAAATGCGCCGATGAGGTGACGTTCAAGCTGCTGAGGATGCTCACGTACCAAACTGCCGCCAAGGATTCTGCATGGCGTGTCACTCTTTATGAACTTCCGGTTATTAATGGCGATGATGCTTCCGGCAAAGTGGGTTAGTCGGCCCATGCTGCACGGGTCTAAAAAATTAACGGTAATGGTGAAGCGAGGGAAATAAAAGCCGTGTCGTGCGATTTTTTTAGTGCGCTCCGCTACGCTGCGCGCAAACCTCCACCCCGTCGAGCCAAAATCGGGCTCGTCGGCGATCCCGGGCCTGGCGTAAGGTGATTTCTTTTCGAACATCATACGGCACGACTTCGGAGCCCTCGATTCCCTTTCGGCAAGCTCAGGGTCATCTCCGGCAGAACGCTAAAGTCGTGCCCTGACATTTGTCTCGCCGTGGATGCGGGGTCCTTTGTCACGAAGATAATAGATATGGTACGGCGAGCGTTGTGGAATCGCACCTTCGCAAAGGCGGCGAAGGATTGGGGCACCCACGGTCTTGTGAGTTACAGAAAAAGCGGGAAAGCGTGGGCCACCCGCCAATATGGAACAGAGTCCATAAATAAATGATCTGGTG
>JBARNL010000556.1:0-1770 GCA_049802955.1 Candidatus Angelobacter sp. | reverse complement strand
ATGACGATTCTTAATGATTAGGACAATCATTCTTGCATCCATCAATAAAACCCCTTTCAATCCGAACTCTTTACGGCACGCGTAAACGCGTGCCCTGGTACAAACCGGCGCTGCCGAGCGAACTTATGGGAACGAATTCCTCTTCTCTGAAAGCAAATGCTGATCTCCCGCAGTTCCTGAAGACTGTAGGGATCCCTCCGCTTCGGCAAAGCTAAGGGTCGGGATTTCAGAAGCAGCCTGCATCCGCTGCGTGCCCAGCCGGCGCGTCTCACGGATAATGCCGGAGAAGATATCGGTCACGCTTTGCTGGTCGAGCGGGCCTGTGTTCTTTTCCACCACGCGGGCCAGCACCTGGCGCTCTCGATTGCCGTCGTAAGCCGGCAGGCCCGAGGCGACCTTGATGGAAGCAATTTCACAGGCGATGGCGGCACGCTGGTTGAGCAGGCGAAGCAGTTCGGCATCGAGCGCGTCAATCTGGCCGCGCCAGTCATCAAGCGACTTGTGGCCCGTGCCGTTTTGCAAATCCATAAAAAGCTCCTAAAGCAAAAAAGTATTGGTTCAGTTTGTTAACTCAGGTTCATCGCTGCTGCCCCCACCGTGCGCAACACCGACGCGCACTGGCCCCCCAGCAACGCGATGAACATCTGCCAAAAGGCCCGCGATTCGCGAGCGAATCGCTAGACGCTGATACTGGCATTTGGCCGGTTTTTCAAACTGACCAACTGCCAAAAAGCAAAAACCGCGACCTTTTTGGGGATCGCGGCTTGCGTAATTTATGATGACTAACTTCTTATTGCATTGTCAGCACAGATCCGCGTCGCCGCTACCCGTAAATTGGTAGCGGTAAGTAAACGCGAAAGTAAATCGGCTGGCGTGCATGCTGAGGGGATAGTAGTCTAGGTTTTCAGCTGTTGTCAAGAAAGTTAATGCAGAGACAGCTTTTGGCCATTAGCTTTTGGCCTTTAGCCAGAGCGGTGGGACTCAACATCCAGGGCTAAAGATCAAGATTGAGGCTAGGGACTAACGGCTAAAGGCCAAGAGCTAAAGGCTAAACATGAGCAAAACCGTTGATTTTAAAACCCCTGATTCTCAAGATGCGGCTGCGATGCAGCCTAAATCAAACCCCGATTGGCAGGCGTATGTAGAAGACTTCCGCCGGGCTGGTCATCAAACGGTTGATTGGATTGCCGAGTACTTAACCAATGTGGCCGACATGCCGGTGCTTGCGCAGACGAAACCGGGCGACCTGCTGGATGCGCTGCCGCAGTCGGCGCCGGAAAAAGGCGAGCCGTTTGACGCCATCCTGCGCGACTTTGACCACTTGGTGATGCCAGCGGTGACGCAGTGGAACCATCCCCGTTTTTTTGCTTACTTTGCCTGCACGGGATCAACGCCGGCGATCCTGGGCGAGATGCTTGCCGCGGCGCTTAACACGAATGGCCTGCACTGGAAAACTTCTCCCGCGGTGGCGGAGCTGGAACAGCGCGCGCTGGACTGGCTGCGGCAGTGGATTTGCGTGCCTGAAGGATGGTTTGGCATTGTGTATGACACAGCTTCAACCAGCAGCATGCACGCCGTAGTGTGCGCGCGAGAGCTGGCTGATCCGGAAGCGCGGACGGAGGGAAGCCGCAATGATCTGGTGTTGTACACGTCTGACCAGTCGCACATGTCGATTGAGAAAGGCGCGATTGCCGTGGGCGTGGGACAGAAAAATATTCGCAAAGTGCCGTCAGACGCGGAGTTCCGCATGCGCGTCGACGCGCTGGCCAA
>JBARNL010000555.1:0-6994 GCA_049802955.1 Candidatus Angelobacter sp. | reverse complement strand
AGCTTGCCTACAGTCGGCAGCGGCAACTTGGTCTCTTTGGCCAGGCTGCGCGCGGTATGCGGCGTCTCTTCCGGGCTGCGCGCCACGTGCGCCATCAGCACAATGCCGTAATCCGTCAATTTGTTGAGTCTGAACATTGGTTCTTCCGCGGGCTTCTTCCGCGCACACCAGCCACACCGGCCAGCGGCTGAATACAATACCAATCCAGTATTATTTTAGCGATTGGCGGGGAGGAATACAAGACCAGAACGGTATTGATTCTGCAGTGCCTTAATTTGTGCGGACGTGAGGATGCAACTGCAGCGGTAAAATCCGCGCGTACGCTTTGAAATCCGAGTCAGCAGAAAAAATCGGTATCTCTCTGCGTAAAGCTGTAGCACAAATCAATGCGTCAACCGCCGACACGACAATTCCCTTAGCCCGGCAGCTGTTATTAGCAGTTGCAGCAAGTTCGTAGTCTTCTACTTCCAGAGACTCGTCGGGAAAAGGCCGGAAGAAGGAGCGTATTTTTTCAAATTGATCGCGGTTCTTAATACCCGAGAGGACTTCCTGGCGCACAACACCTAACAGTATGACCCGACCTTCGCGAATCAAATTGCGCAGTTCATGGACCATGATCTGCTCAGCGGCATTTAAATCTTCTGGTTTCCTGCGAAGCGCGAGCGACCAGATTGTGGTATCGACCAAAACATTCATCGTTCTCTTAATTTCCGGTGGCGCTCGCGTTTAAAGTCGTAATTCGGATCAAAGTCGACTTTTCCGAACATTTCAAGAATGCCTAATTGCTTTCGCCTGCGGATGTATTCGTCCAGCGCAGCGGTTACGGCCTCTTTTTTGGTGCGATGGCGACCGACCTTTCGCGCTTCCTCAATCAATTTGTCGTCAATAGCGAGATTAGTTGGCATATCCAAAGTTGATTTTACACATCTTAATGTGTAATCTCAAGTGTAAGTTTTGCTGCCACAGGAGGCTCCATGGCCGGCTGTTTCTCCAATCATGTCGCTCTTGTCACCGGAGGCACCGGCGGGCTGGGCCGCGCGGTAACGCTCGCGCTGCTTCATGAAGGCGCATCAGTCGTCGCCACATATATAAAGAAGGACGAAGCGGACGCCCTGAAAGACGCAATTGGTCCCAAGTCCCCGCTGGAGCTTCTGCCTCTCGATGCCACCGACGAATCCGCCTGCCGCGCACTGGTGGACGGAATCACGGCGCGCCATGGCCATCTGGATATTCTGGTCAATGCAGTTGGCGGCTATGCCGGCGGAAAGCCGCTCTGGGAAACCGATCCGAAGACCTACCAGCTTATGCTGACTTTGAACCTCCATGCCGGTTTCAACCTCGCTCGCACGGTTGTTCCTGCAATGCTCAAGCAGAAGAGCGGTTCGATTGTGAACATTGCCTCAAAGGCCGCGCTGGACCATGCCGCAGGCGCGGGAGCCTATGCGGCATCCAAAGCTGCTGCGCTGGCGCTCTTCGATTGCCTGGCCCAGGACGTGAAAGGCAGCGGCGTTCGGGTAAATTCCGTGCTGCCCAGCATTATCGATACTGAGCCGAATCGTAAAGCCATGCCAACGGCTGATTTTTCCAAGTGGCCCAAACCGGAGGAGATCGCGCAGGTCATCCTGTTCCTGTGCAGTCCAGAAGCAAAGTTGATCAATGGCGCGGCGATTCCAGTCTATGGAGAAAGCTGAAAAGTACGGATTGGGAAGTGCTGTATATGCGTTCGGGTAAAGAACTGTTAACGCAAACTTCGCGAAACTTCAGCAGCCGTTTTTCGCATTGATAATATAATCAATCTTTGAATCTCCCCAGCAATTTGTAACGTCACATAAATATGTTTTTGGCCGCTGAATAATTGGTTCAAATTTAAACGTTGAACGCGGCTCTCCCCAAAGGACTAGCAGATGTGGATTGTTCGCCTCGCCTTACAGAAGCCTTATACATTCGTTGTGATGGCGCTTTTGATCCTGATCTTAAGTCCCATCGTCATCATCCGCACGCCGGTCGATATCTTTCCTGAAATCAATATCCCAGTCATCAGCGTCATTTGGCAATTCCAGGGTTTGTCTCCGCAGGAAATGGCTGACCGTATTGTCAGCAACACGGAACGCGGACTGACCACGATCGTGAATGACATTGAACATACAGAAACGCAGGCCATGGACGGCCGCGCCATTACCAAGATTTTCTTTCATCCCACGGCCAATTTGCAGACCGCACTTTCCCAGGTAACAGCGATTTCGCAAACAGCTTTGCGGCAGCTTCCGCAGGGGACCAATCCCCCACTGATCATTGTTTATTCCGCTTCAAGTGTCCCGATTATGCAGGTGGGCATCAGCAGCAAGAACCTCCCGGAGCAGGCGCTGAATGACCTTTCCGTAAACTTCATCCGCCCGCAGATGACCACGGTCCCCGGCGCCGCCATTCCGTTCCCATATGGCGGAAAACAGCGCGTGGTGGCAGTGGACATAGATACGGCCGCGATGCAGGCGAAAGGGTTGACGCCGGTGGACGTGGTAAACGCCATCAGCGCGCAAAACTTGATTTTGCCTTCGGGCACGGCCAAGATCGGATCGCTCCAGTACCAGGTTTCCATGAACGGCAGTCCGGATACTATTGCCGAAATCAACGCTCTTCCTATAAAGACGCAGAACGGGACCACCACGTACCTTCGTGACGTGGCCCACGTGCGCGACGGCTTTTCTCCCCAGACCAACATTGTCCGCCAGGATGGTATTCGCGGCACGCTGCTGACCATCATGAAAAATGGCGGCGCCTCTACGCTGGATATTGTCAAGAACATCAAGGAAACGTTGAAGCGCGCTGCGACCACATTGCCGGACGGCGTGGATATGAAAGCGCTTTTTGATCAGTCTCTCTTCGTGCGCGCCTCCATTGACGGCGTGCTGCGTGAAGCGTTGATCGCTGCGTGTCTCACTGCCGCCATGATCCTGTTGTTTCTGGGAAATTGGCGCAGCACCCTGATTATCGCCATCTCCATTCCTCTTTCGATTCTCTGCTCGATTATTGTCCTCAGTGCCCTGGGGGAGAGCCTGAACATCATGACCCTGGGAGGGCTGGCGCTCGCCGTCGGTATCCTGGTAGATGACGCCACAGTCACGATTGAGAATATCGATCGTCACTTGGCCATGGGCAAGCCGCTCACAGCGGCCATTCTGGATGGCGCATCGCAGATCGCCGTCCCGGCGTTCGTCTCCACGATCGCCATCTGCATTGTGTTCGTGCCCATGTTCTTCCTCACCGGCGTGGCCAAGTTCCTGTTCGTGCCGCTGGCGGAAGCCGTGGTGTTCGCCATGCTGGCCTCTTACCTGCTTTCGCGAACGCTTGTCCCCACCATGGTGATGTACCTCCTGCGCGGCCACGAGCATGAAGACAGGTTCAAGCCGGGGCGCGGCATCATGGCCCCGTTCAAGAATTTCCAGATCGGCTTTGAGCGCCGTTTTGAGCAGCTTCGTGACGCTTATCACCGCACTCTGCGCTCTGCCATGGACCATCGCGCGCTGTTTGTCACGTCATTCCTGCTGTTCTGCATACTATCCGCTGGGCTGGTCTTTTTCCTGGGCCAGGATTTTTTTCCTGAAGTCGATGCCGGCATCTTCCGCTTGCACGTCCGTGGACGAGCCGGCCTCAGGATTGAAGAAACCGCCCGCCTGTGCGACCTGGTGGAAAACTATGTCCGCAGCCGCATTCCCCGGCAAGAGCTGGTCACGGTGCTGGATAATATCGGCCTGCCCTACAGCTCCATCAACAACACATACTCCACCGCCGGAAGCATTGGCACGTCGGACGCCGAGATCCTGTTTTCGCTGAACCAGGAGCACCATCATCCCACGGCCGGCTATGTCAGGCAGCTGCGCGAAGAGCTGCCGCGGCAGTTCCCCGGCGTGGAATTCTTTTTCCAGCCTGCCGATATCGTCAGCCAGATCCTGAACTTTGGGCTGCCGTCGCCTATTGATATTCAGATTGTCGGCAAGAACCAGACACAGAATTATCAGCTGGCGCAGGATCTGGCCAACCAGCTTCGCCATGTCCCCGGCACGGCTGACGTACACGTGCAGCAGCTCATGAACTCGCCGGCTTTGCGCCTGAATGTTGACCGCACTCGCGCGCAGCAGGTCGGCTTGCAGCAGCGTGACGTGGCGCAGAACCTTCTGGTTTCATTGAGCGGCAGCTTTCAAACTGCGCCCACCTTCTGGCTGAACCGTGAAAATGGCGTCACGTACAACGTCGCGGTACAAACGCCGGAATACCGCGTGGATTCGCTCCAGGCCCTGATGAATACGCCGATTACCGCCGTCGGAGCGCCTGCTCCGCAGGTGCTTGGAAATTTGGCTACGGTAACACCCGGAGTGACTCCGGCCGTGATTTCCCATTACAACATCCAACCAGTCATGGACGTGTATGCCAGCGTTCAGGGACGCGATCTGGGCGGGGTGGCTCGCGATACGCGCAAGATCGTCGCCAGTTTTGAAAAGAAGCTGCCGAAAGGTTCGCGCATTGAAGTGCGTGGCCAGGTTGCGACCATGACAAGCTCGTTCGAAGGTCTGGGCATTGGTCTGGTAATGTCTATCGTGCTGATCTACCTGCTGATCGTAGTCAACTTTCAGTCATGGCTGGACCCGTTCATCATTATCACGGCGCTTCCCGGAGCTTTGGCGGGAATCGTTTGGATGCTGTTGCTGACGCATACAACGCTCAATGTTCCTTCGTTGACCGGTGCGGTTATGTGCATGGGCGTAGCGACAGCCAACAGTATTCTGGTGATTTCATTTGCGCGCGAGCGCATGGCGGAAGGGCTTACGGCGTGGGATGCGGCAATGGAAGCCGGCTATACGCGCATGCGTCCCGTGATTATGACCGCTCTGGCCATGATTATCGGCATGGTGCCAATGGCGCTGGGCATTGGTGAAGGCGGCGAGCAGAATGCCCCGCTGGGACGCGCTGTAATCGGCGGGCTGGTTTTTGCCACGGTGGCAACCCTGCTGTTTGTGCCGGTAATTTTCAGCATGATTCATGGGCACAGAGAAGCCAAAGCCGCCAGAAAAGCTAACCTCCCGCAGGAAGCTTATTCCAGGACATAAACGAACTTATGACACAGCTCACGGAACAGAGAAATTCAGAAGCGGCAACGCACAGCGCTCCGCCAGCCAAACATCAGGCGCCGCCGGCCAAAAAGAGCGGACTGCTCGCCTTGATTGTGCTGACAATCCTGATTGTTGCAGGCGCATTCGCGCTGGTGCGCCGCTTCACCGAGCGCGGAGCGCTGGCCAAGGAGACGGAGCGGCTGGCCATACCCACTGTCGGCGTGATCAAGCCAAGCGCGGAACCTGCTGCGGACCAGCTTGTGCTACCCGCGCAACTCCAGGCCTATGTTGAATCGGCAATCTATGCCCGCACCAATGGCTACCTGCTGCGCTGGAACAAAGACATTGGCAGCCACGTAAAGAAAGGCGAGCTGCTGGCGGAAATCGATACGCCTGAAGTTGACCAGGAACTCTCTCAGGCAAAAGCTGCCCAGCAGCAGACGGTGGCGCAATTACAGCTAGCCAAGTCCACCGCGGAACGCTGGGCCAACCTGCGGAAAACCGATTCGGTATCGCAACAGGAAGCGGACCAGCAATCCAGCGCTTACACGCAGGCCGTGGCAAATAACGCCGCGGCGGAAGCCAACGTGCGCCGGTTGCAGCAACTTGAGTCATTCAAGCACATTTATGCGCCGATTTCCGGCGTCATTACCCGCCGCAACACCGACGTAGGCGCTTTGATTACCGCAGGCAGTTCCGGCACAGGCAAAGAATTGTTTGATGTCGCGCAGGTCGATCCTTTGCGCGTATTCGTCAGCGTTCCCCAGACGAATGCCGGCTCTATCCGCGCCGGCTTGCCTGCATACATAGAGTTGAGCGAGCATCCAGGCCAGAAATTTACCGGCAAAGTGGTTCGGACCGCGGATTCCATTGATCCGACCACACGCACCCTGCTTACAGAAATCGATGTCCCGAACCCGGCAGGCCATCTGCTGCCCGGATCGTATGCTGAAGTGCATTTCGCTGTTCCAGTCCAGATCACTCGCTTGTCGGTTCCCGTGAATGCATTGCTTTTCCGTCCGGAAGGTCCTCGCGTGGCCGTGGTCGGGCCAGATCACAAAGTCCATTTAAAGGCTATCAACATTGGCCGCGACTACGGACGAAAAGTGGAAATACTTGGCGGCCTTGATCCTAACGACCAGATCGTGGTGAACCCGGCGGACTCCCTGGAAGACGGGCAGGAAGTCAACGTCAAAGCTGGCGCTGAAGGCGGACCGCAATCGTGAAGCTTGATCTGGTTCGCTTCGCTACCAATTTGGTTCGCGACAGAGTAAAGAGAGTTATAGAAATCTCCAGTCACGCGACAAGTGTCGGGGCACGGCTTACCGCGGTCCCCAGCAAACCCGATTTTGCCTTGCTCGGGTGGCTTCAATCGTACCGTAAACGCCTTAAATTGAGTTGGACTCTGGCCCCTGTTAAAAGAAGTCCTTCTTTTTTTGCTTGCGCAGCCTTCCTATTCTTCCTGGGCGGCTGTGCTGTAGGGCCAAACTATCATCGGCCAGACGTGGCAACTGCTCCGGCCTGGAAAGAACAGCCGCCATGGCGCGCCGCCGATCCCAAAGACTCCATCCCGAAAGGCAGCTGGTGGACCACTTTTGCCGACGGCGAATTAGATCAGTATGAAAACCAGGCGCTCAAATCCAACCAGACCATTGAAGTAGCGCGTTACCAGTTGCAACAAGCACGAGCTTCGGCGCGAATCACCCAGTCAGGATTGTTTCCGCAACTGACCGCGGGCGTTTCCACACAACGCTCCCAGACGTCCGCCGGCAAGCCAACCACGACTGGTATTCCACTAGCCGCTCCCTCCACATCCAATGATTTCTCTATTCCCTTTAACCTGACCTGGGAACCGGACGTTTTTGGCGGCGTAAGGCGTAGCGTGGAGT
>JBARNL010000554.1:0-20449 GCA_049802955.1 Candidatus Angelobacter sp. | reverse complement strand
TACGCGGAACGGCATGAGCGCTTACCCGGCGAGTGGGCGGACGTGCTGGAGATCGCGAAGGCGACCGGCGAAGGGACATGGCTGGCGAACTCGACCTCCATGTCGGCTGGTGGGCCGCCGGGTACGGGAAAGATTTTGACCGATCGCCCGGTGTATGGCCCGCCGATGATGGATGCGGGCATGTTTTTTGGCCCAACCAACGAAATGGGAGTGGTGTACCTGTTCGGCATGGTGTCATGGCTGCTGGGCTTTGTGGTGATGCGAATCCAGGAGCCGTTTCCCGATTGCGAGGCAATGCGGAAGATCGATGACCAGCGCTGGCAGCTGGTGAAGATTGAGTTTGAGAAAGAAAGCCGCAATTTTCTGCGGCATGGCCACCTGCCCAGCGGGTGCGATTTGATCGTGTGCTGGGTGCATAACTGGCCAGAGTGTCCGGTGGAAGTGATTGAGTTGAGCAAGATGAGGGTTTGGTTGGGGAGGGAGAAGGAGTAGAGGGTGTGAGATTTTGAAGAAGGCTGTGGAAAAGTCTAATTTATTGATAACCCGTTCCCCCTAAAGTAAAGCATTGGTTGAGCTAAAAAGTTTTCGGGCTGTTAGGAAAAGATTACTTTGGCGAATAAGTGACGAAGCGATATATTGATGGAGGATAAAAACACACCTGAAGGGAATGGGGACAAAAGGAATGCCGAAAATTCTCTCTTTTTTTTCGGGCGCAGGCTTTCTAGACCTGGGCTTCGAATTTGCAGGCTTCGAAGTGATATTTAGCAATGAATATCACGAACCATTCTCAAGAGCATACCGACATTCCCGTGAAAAGCTGCATCTAGCATTGCCAAGGCAAACAGCTAGTTCGATTACAGAGTTCGCTTCCGATCTCAGTAAGAGCCGCGACTTAGCGTCACTCGTAAAGTCCAGCAAGCGAGGAGGGGAACTTGTCGGTTTTATTGGCGGGCCGCCCTGCCCCGATTTCTCAGTCGGTGGGAGAAACCGGGGCCGGCATGGTGAAAATGGAAAGTTGTCCCTGGCCTATGTACAGTTAATTTGCGAGCACAAGCCAGATTTCTTCCTGTTTGAAAACGTCAAGGGACTATGGCGAACTAAAATGCACCGAGCGTTCTTCGAGGAATTAAAAGTGTTGCTTTGGAACGCTGGGTATCGAACATCGGAACGACTCATAAATTCAATCGAGTTTGGTGTTCCGCAAGACAGGGACCGGATCATCCTCTTGGGTTTCAGGGACTCTGTGGACTCGGCCCGATCTTTTGTTATGGGCGGCCTCTCGGAATTTTTCCCGTGGGAAATGCATGCGCTTTACCCCAGCCGCCGCGCTTTTAGCATTGATTGGCCAACCACAAAACCGTTCTATGAAAATGATGACCTGCCTAAGCCAGCGCATCTGCCGTCTCAACTTACTGTTGAACATTGGTTTCAAGCGAACGCCGTGGAAGAGCATTCTAACGCAGAACACTGCTTCAAACCTAGGGCTGGCTTAGCCCGATTCAAAACCGTTCAAGAGGGGGACGACAGTAGGAAATCATACAAGCGCCTTCATCGGTGGCGGTACTCCCCGACCGCCTGTTATGGCAACAATGAGGTGCATCTGCACCCATACAAGGCACGACGTATTTCCGTTGCGGAGGCGCTCGCGATCCAGAGTGCACCGCCCGGATTTGAGTTGCCATCGACAATGACTCTGTCCGACATGTTCAAGACGGTAGGTAACGGTGTGCCTGTCAAGGCCGCGCACGCGTTGGCGTGTACAATAAAATCCTTTATTGAAGGATCCAATGCCAAGAATTACCCCAGCGGAGATCGTGCGCGCAATCAACCGTTTGCCGAGGAATCGGGCTTACACATACATTGAACCATCAACCTCGACTAAGATTCATATTGTCGATATTGTCGAGCCTGAAGGCCCCATCAAAATAAAACGATTTGATCCTGTGAAGGGCGGCTCGCTCAGGACAGCTAAGACCGAAAGCATGTCAGCGGGAATGATTCGCAGAGTTGCTAATGCTATTTCCGACGGCGTGCCCTTGAATCTTGACCGGGTTTTGGGGGCAAGTTACAACACGCGTTCTGCGTTTGAAACGCTGCTTGCTCACACACCTGAGTTTTGTTTTTGCTACCCTGGGCGGATCGACATTAGTGAATCAAGTAGCGAAATCAAGGAAGGTCATAAACACCTCGTTTGGGTGCCTGATGCACCCCATGCTAATGGAGTGCTGAAGTCCAAAGAAGTTAATAATATGACCATCTCCGAAATACCAACAATGCAGGCCGTGTATGAAGCACTTATTCTTCCACCAATTCAAGCGAATGACCCAACTGCGGCGCCCAAAATTGAAATTCAACGACGGCATGCACAGATTCAAGTCGCGCTTGTTGAAATCGGCCGAGAATTGGGATTCAGAACTTGGGTCGCCCAGAACGATCGTGGAATCGTTTACAAAGGCCAGCGCTTGGGCGAACTCAATGGCGTCATTGTCCGGCTCGACGAAGAGAAGTTGATTTCAAGTTATGGAGAGGCCATACGTGCTGCTTTGTTGATCGACGTAATTTGGTTCAAGAACGCAACCTTAATGCCGGCTGTTATAGAGATCGAACACACGACCGGCGTCACCAGTGGCTTAGCGCGTATGAAGAATTTTCAGGATAGAATTCCGGAATTCGCCAGAACCCGCTGGGTAATCGCAGCTGCTGACGAAGACAAAGCTAAGGTCACCCAAGAGGCAAACAAACCTCAATTCCGAAGCCTACGCGCACAATTTCTGCCTTATTCTGCTGTTGACGAGCTTTACTCAATCAGCCAACGTCGCAGACTCCGTGGTGTGACGGATGAGTTTATTGATTCATTCACAGAGACTGTCGTGCAGTAAGTACTAGGAAATGCACTGGGGACCAGATGGATAGAATTAGCCGCTGCAAGCGAAGCGAAAACATGCGGCGCATTCGCAGTCGCAATACAATTCCAGAATTGCAGGTCCGTTCGCTACTACATCGCTTGGGCTTTCGGTTTCGTTTACATTATTCGCATCTTCCGGGGCGTCCTGACATTGTTTTTCCTTCACGATCCAAGGTGATCTTCGTTCACGGATGCTTCTGGCATCAACATGCACATTGCATTGACTGCCATGTCCCAAAATCAAACAGTTCTTATTGGCTAGCAAAACTCACCGCGAACAGGAACCGTGACAGGCGCAACCGCGCTAGGCTCCGTCGCCTTGGATGGAAATATGAAGTCATATGGGAATGCGAAGCTCACGATACAGAGCGTTTAGCTCGACGGCTTCTGAAATTTTTAAAAAGGTCGTGATCTTTGATGCTTCCGCTTGTCGGGCTCTCCGCGAGTTTGACGGCTCCGCGCCTTTCGATCATTGGCTAAAGAGATTGCTGTGTCGTCTGATGAGCGATTAGCGAATGTCTCGACAAGCAAACCGACAAGAGTCCTAACCCTTGCGTAACCCTGTTTAGCCAATGTATTCACCCGTTTGACGTGAGCAGCCGCAGGTGTTACGGTCGGAGGAGTTAACTGATAGAGGCGGTTGACTTTGCAATGATAAATCTACAATTCCCCCTGTTCGCGTCCATGATCGCGCCAGTCTCCGCGTCGTTTGTTGGCGGAGAGATTTTCAACCTGATACGGCAGACCGGGGCCGTGGCGCAGGTGGTCCTTATTATTCTGCTGATATTCAGCATCATGTCGTGGTCGGTAATTCTTACCAAGTGGTCGTCGATTAAGCAGGCGCGGACGCAGAGCGGGCGCTTTTTGCGGGCGTTCCGCAAAGCGCAGCGCTTGCAGGACGTGGCCGCGGTCTCTGAGCAGTTCAAGCCCAGCCCTCTGGTAGCAGTGTTTGACAACGCTTATGACGAGTATCGGCGGCAGGGCGAAGGCAACATTAATGCTGTACAAAGGGCGGCGCAGATTGCGTCGTCTGAAGAGCTTTCGCGGCTGGAACGCCGGTTGCCCTGGCTGGCGACGACCGGCGCCGTGGCCCCGTTTATCGGACTGTTTGGCACGGTATGGGGCATTATTGATGCGTTCAATGGCCTGGGCGCAACGGATTCCGCGACGCTGCGCGCCGTAGCACCGGGAATTTCTGAAGCGCTGATTACCACCGCCGCAGGACTGTTTGCCGCCATCCCGGCCGTGATCTTCTATAACCAGTTCACGCACCACATGCGCGAATTTGGCTCACGCATGGACGATTTCACCATGGAGATCATGAACTTTATTGAGCGCACCACCGGGGTCACCACGGGGGTCCGGTGATGGATATCGCAGGGGCTAAAGCCCATGTCCAATTTGAGCGCCTTGCGGCACGACTAAAGTCGTGCCCTGACACTTGTTTCGCCATGGACACTTTTACCGCAGCGGCTAAAGCCGTGTTGATAGAGGCAGAAGCCGCAGGCATAAATGCCTGCTCCACCCTGTGCGGGATAGCGTTGCGAAACAGAAGAAGCATAAATGCCTGCTCCACCCTGCGAGGGACAGCAAATGTATTGAGTGAAGACATAAATGCCTGCTCCACCCTGTGGGGCAAGAACTTTCAGGGGCTAAAGCCCCAAATTCTTACCCAACTTGACGCGGCCCTAAAGGGCCGCTCTTCCACCATGCAAGCCGCCAACATAGAGGTACGCTGATGGCATTTACCACTAAAAGCGGGCGCACGGAAACGTCGCTATCGGAAATAAACGTCACGCCGTTTGTGGACGTGGTGCTGGTGCTGCTGATCATTTTTATGATCACCGCGCCGGTGCTTCAGTCCGGCATTGAAGTCACGGTCCCCAAGACAAAAGTGGTGAAAGAAGTTTCCGAAGAGCGCCTGGTGATTAGCATCACCAAAGGCCAGGAAGTTTACCTGAATAATGACCACGTGCGGCTGGATGAGATTGGCGACGCATTGCGAAAGCATTTCCGCGATCCCAGAGGACAGGCAGTGTATGTCCGGGCCGATGAGAACGTGGCCTTTGGCGCATTTGCCACAGTGATGAGCGCGGTGAAATCCGCGGGGATCACTAACGTGAGCATTGTGACGGAGCCGATTCAGCCGGGGAAAAAATGATCGCCGTCATCGCGGGTGATGGGAAAAGCAAAAGCTTACCGCGGATGAACACGGATAAACGCGGATTTGGGACCAAGTTCAAACAGTTGTAAGAGCGAGACGGATTACCTCAGCGGCTAAAGCCGGCGGGCTAGTAGTCTGCAACGCAGGGCTGAAGCCCTGCTCCACCCAGTGGTGGAAAGAAGCTGGGATTTTGGGCGTTCTCTGTTTGGAGCGTTTTAACAATGTTCGTTTTGTAAAACAAAAGGTCCCTCACTCCTATTCGAGCGCTGATGAAAGCGCGCTCTCATATACGGAGCTCGGGATGACGAGATTTTAGTATTGATTGCTGAGTACTGAATGCTAATGCTGTTTGCCGAATGCTAATTGCTGAGTGCTGATTACTAACCATGGCATACGTCAGGGCCAACTTATTTTATGAACGCGAGCAATGGAAGCGGCCAGTGCTTCTTTCCGTGGGATTCCATGGGCTGCTGGTGTTGGCCATTGCTGCGTGGGGCTTTGTCGCGCAGCAACACAGCACAGCGAATGACTGGGGCATTAAACAGGGCGATGCCGTGACAGCGCAACTAGTGAGCGCGTCTATTCCGATTCCTAAGCCCGAGCAGTCAGACAATATCGTGGCCAATGAGAGCAAAGGTGTAACCCAGACCGTGCCACAACCTAAGCCGGTGGAGAAGCCTCCGGATGACGCGGTCCCGATCCAGGGAAAAGTTAAGCCGCCGAAGACCGTTGAAAAGCCGGTGCAGCAAGCGCATGTGCAGCCGCCTCCGCGTCCTGTGCCGACGCCGGAGACTGCTGTGCCTTATGGTGAAGGCGGGCCGGTGAGCGGGCCGTATGGCTCCGTGACGACGGCGAATTACAAAGGCGGATTCAGTTTCCAGAACGCCGACTTTGGCGGCAAATATGGCTGGTATGTAGATGGCGTAAAGCGCCGGGTGCAGCAGAACTGGCTGACATATGAGATTGATCCGCGCATCAAAGCGCCGCATCGCGCATACATAGAATTTGACATCACGCGCGATGGCAGCCCCGCGAACGTTCATCTGGCACAGTCAAGCGGAGTGCCGTCATTAGACCAATCGGCCATGCGGGCAATTCAACGCATTGATACGTTTGGCAAATTGCCGGAAGGCAACAGCGTGACTGTAGATTTCTGGTTTGACTATCCTCCAAAATAGGCGAATTCATGGAAAAAGCGAAAATATTTGGTACGGGAAAAACGAACTTACTTCTAACGAACTTACTTCTTCTGAGTTTCATATTGCTCGGCAGCTTTCTAAGCGCAGCCGCGCAAGACCGAATCAAGATTGAACTGAATATGGGCCAGGAACGGCCGCGGATCGCCGTGCCGGATTTCAAGGCCGCGAATACCGATCCGCAGACCGCGCCGCTGAATACGGTGTTCAACCAGGTGCTGTGGAACGATCTGGACAATGCCGGAATTTTTGATCTGGTGGCGAAGAGTTTTTATCCGTCGCAACAACCCGGGCAGCCGGCGGAGTTGAACGCCAAAGTCTGGGGAGATCCGCCGCCAAACGCCGGAGTGCTCACGTTCGGCAACCTGGGCGTGAACAGCGGGAAATTGGATGTCCAGGGCTGGCTGTATGACGTGAAGAATCCCGGAGCGCCGCAAATCCTGGGCAAGCAATATAAAGAAGATGCCACGCCGGATATGGCGAGAACGATTGCGCACCGTTTTGCCGATGAGATTATTGCGCGCCTGGGCAGCGGCATCGCCGGAATCGCGGAAAGCCAGATTTATTTTGTGAGCAATCGCAGCGGGAACAAGGAAATCTGGCAGATGGATTATGATGGCGCGAACCAGAAACAGATTACCAAGCTGGGATCGATAGCGCTGTCACCAAGGATTTCACCGGATGGAACGCGGCTGGCGTTCAGCGGACTGACCAGGGATTCATGGCAGATCATGATGTATTCCCTGGAACTGGGACGCAAAGTGGCATTCCCACGGTCCGCAGGCGATAATTTTTCTCCCGCATGGGCCTCGGATGGAACTAAAATCGCTTTTTCATCAACCATGCATAGCGGGCTGTCAGAGATATTTGTCGCGGACGCAAATGGCGCGGGCGCGCGCAGGCTGAGCACCGGCAAGGGCGACGTGTCGCCGGTGTTTAATCCGAAAACTAATGGCCAGATCGCCTGGGTAAGCGGACGCACCGGACTGCCGCAAATCTACGTGATGGACGCGGACGGTAGTAACGTGCAACGGATGACCGACCAGGGCTATGCTGTTTCACCAGCGTGGTCCCCGAATGGACTGCTGCTGGCGTTTGCGTGGGTCCGCAACTACGGCCCCGGAGTGCTGGGCGGGTCAGACATTTATCTTATGGATATCGCATCACGACAGATCATACAATTGACCCACGATGGCGGGCGCAATGATTTCCCGTCATGGTCTCCGGATGGGCGCCACATTGTGTTTCAGTCCAACCGCACGGGCAATGAACAGATCTGGAGCGTTCTGGCGGACGGCACGCACTTGCAGCAGCTAACGCGCCAGGGCCGCAATAGCCAGCCCAATTGGAGCTTTAAATAGGCCTTATAGTAAATTGCATTATTTCTTGGAGGACATGAGGTGAACAAGAGCACGAGCAATCGGATCGTCGTCCTGGGGGTGCTGGCTTTCTTGATGGTGGCAAGCGGCTGTAAAAAGAAACAGCCTGCGCCGCCACCGCCACCGCCGCCTAAAGCAGTTAGCGCCACACTTTCCGCCAACCCGACTTCCATTGAAGCTGGCCAGTCGGCCACGTTGACCTGGAGCACGGAGAACGCAACTGACGTTGCCCTTGACGGCAACAAGGTTGATCCCAGCGGATCGCAAACCGTCTCACCGACGCAAACCACCACATACCATTTGACCGCCAAGGGCGCGGCTGGAACCCAGGAAGCTACGGCGCAGGTTGAGGTGGCAGCAAAACCAACTCCAACGCCCACTCCAGCGCCTACGCCAAGCAACGTTACGGATGAACAGCTCTTTGCCCAGATGGTGAAGGACGTTTATTTCGACTATGACAAAGCTGATCTGCGTCCGGATGCGCAACAGGCATTGGCACAGGCAGCACAGCTCATCAAGCAAAAAGGCTGGAAGGTCCAGATTGAAGGCAATTGCGATGATCGCGGTTCCACCGAATACAACCTGTCTCTGGGTGAGCATCGCGCTGACTCAGCCAAACAGGCGCTGATTCGCGATGGCATTAGCCCGGACGCGCTCAAGACCATCAGCTACGGCAAGGAAAAGCCGCAATGCACTGAGCAGAATGAAGATTGCTGGCAGAAAAACCGCCGCGATCACTTCTCACTGTTACACTAAATAAACAAAAGGACCGGACGGGCCAGTGCCTGTCCGGCTTATCAAGTTTGGTTCGCGCCCAAGGTTTGCTTTCCGCAAGCCCTGATTCCGATGCACACTTTAGAGGAAGCGCCTCCTCGTCAAGAGAAAAATCCTTGCAGGATCCAACAGCTATTCTGCATCTAACGAGTTAATGCCTATGAAGAAACAAAGTTTTGCCGTCATGCTGGCTGTGATGTTTTTTGCACTGTGCGCCAGCCACACCGCATCCGCCGCGGACACCAAATCCCAGCTCATACAAATCCAAACCCAGCTCCAGCTCATGCAGGACAACATGTCGCGCATGCAGCAATCGTTCGATGAGCGCATGGGCGTGATGAAAGATCTGCTCACGCAACAAACCGATAACGTGAACAAGATGGGTTCGGCTGTCCAGAACCTGCAAAAAACTTTGGGACAGCAGACCACCGATGCGGGCAGCAAGGTCGACCAGATTTCCGGGCAGGTGCAGGCGCTGCATGACGCCGTGGACGAATTGAAAGCGCGTCTGGCCAAAGTGAGCAAGCAGCTCGACGATATGCAGACGGCGCAACAGAATATTACAGCTCCACCCGGAGGGCAGCCTGCCGGCGGTGGTCCTGGCGGCGCGGCCAGCAATGTTCCGCAAGCTCCGCCCGCGGACCAGCTCTATAATGACGGCCTGCGCGATTACAACGCCAACAAGAATGATCTGGCGTCGCAGGAGTTTGCACAATATCTACAGGTTTATGGCAATACTGATCTTGCCGGCAATGCACAGTTCTACCTGGGAGAAATTGCCTATCGCCAGGGAAACTACGCTGGGGCCGTGCAGGCTTACAACAAAGTTCTGGATCAGTATCCCGGCGGAAACAAGACCGCCGCTGCTCAGCTCAAGAAAGCATATGCGCTGCTGGAGCTTGGCCAGCGCGATGCCGGAGTGCAGGAGTTGCGCAGCCTGATCAGCCGCTATCCAAAAAGCCCGGAGGCCTTGCAGGCCCGGGACCGTCTTACAAAACTGGGGGCCGCGGGCGCGGCCTCCAAAGCCAAAATTCCACGCCCTTCGCCCAGCCATCACTAAGGTGGAAGAGCGGCCCTTCAGGGCGCGTTAAGCGCAAAATGAACTCGGGCTTCAGTCCCTAAAGACTCATCCCTTTGCTGCTTTCACCTTCAGCTCCAGCCCCAGCTTCCGCAAGCAATACTTAATATCCTGCGCCACTTCCGTCACGCGCATTCCGTCCTGCACCATCAGCTTGCATGAAATAGCCGTGCGGTTTGGCGTGTCCGGCCCCAGGTCATAATTCACCCGGCAATACTGGCACTCTTCATTCCAGCAAAACTTTCCATAAGAAATGTCTTCAGGGGAAAGAAATTGCAACGCGCGCAGCAGCATATTGCCGTCCGGGACTTCAAACTGCTTTTCCCCCAGCGTGATCTTCACGAGCTTGTCATACGGACGGAACAGCGGCCCTGCGTTGGACATGTTCTGATTTTAAAGGAAAAAGCGGCCACGGGATCGCCCGCAGCCGCTTCTCGCATCGCACTTTCCGCAGTGAAAGATCCGGTTCCCCTAAAGACCCTTCCCCACACAGCTCAGATAAAAATCAGAGCGTTATATTTTTATAAACACAGGCGGCGGGAAAAGTTGCGTGCGGGCACTCAGGATTGCGCGCCGAAGCGGAAGGGCGGCACCGGAAACGTATTCGCCATCCAATGGTTCATGAAACAGCCAACCAATCAGCAAGAACGCAAAGAAGATAAAAAGAAGCCGGAGAAGGAAAATCCCTCACACGGCATCGATCCGGAATCGAAAGAGCCGGAGATGGAAGTTGACCAGGACCCCGGGGAGCGGCAGAAGGAAAATCAGAACAAAAAGAAAGACGATCCGCTGGCGGCCTGAAATAGCTGCCATAGTCAGGCCCACACAGAAGCGATCCCGCGCTCCATCTCAGTTCAATACGCGCCCTGCCGTTCAAAGATTTTGCGCGGATTCCTGACGAGCATGGTCTCCACCTGCGCCTCGGTCACGCCTTTCTGCTTCAGCGCGGGAATCACATCGTTGTGGATATGTAAGTAATTCCATCGCGGCAGCATCATGGGCAAGGGACGCTCCGGCAGCCAGTGGCTGTAACACGCCGCATCGTGAGAGAGCACCATCTTTTCCGCATGGCCGCGCCGGCACATTGCCGCAACGGTATTCACGCGATCTTCAAATGAAAGAATCGTGTCAATGCCAAAGCGGTCCATGCCAATGTATGAGCCGTTGCCCACAAGTTCTTCCAGGTAGGCCAGATCGGTGGTGTCTCCGGAGTGGCCAATCACCACGCGAGAGAGATCGACGCCCTCCTCGCGAAATATTCTCTGCTGGTCCAGCCCCACGCGCCGTCTGGCATGCGTGTGAGTGGATATAGGCACGCCGGTCTTCCGATGCGCCTGTGCGGTGGCCCGCAGAATTCGCTCAACATCTTTGGTGAGGCCGGGCTTGTCCGTAGCGCATTTCAAAATGCCGGCTTTCACGCCCGTGTCGGCGATCCCTTCATTGATGTCGCGCACGAACATATCCATAATCGGCTCCGGACCGCCTAGCGCCGTGCCCGGTCCTCGGAAGCGAAAGTAGAGAGGCGCATCGTGATAGGTATAAATCCCGGTAGCGACGATGATGTTGATCTCTGTCTGCTGCGCGATCTGCTCGATCCTGGGCAGATAGCGTCCCAGGCCGATCACGGTGAGGTCGACAATCGTATCCACGCCTCTCGCCTTTAGTTCGTTCAACCGCATTACGGCGTCCGCGATCCGTTTCTCTTCGCTTCCCCACTCTTCGGGATAATTCTGGGCTATCTCCGTATCCAGCACGAACACGTGCTCATGCATCAACGTGACGCCAAGCTTGGAAGAATCGATGGGGCCGCGAACGGTCTGAACCTGAGGCATGATGAAAAAATTCCTTCGGGCGGGATTGTATATCCAGACCGGTGAAAATTCTCAAGTACTGCCTGCACTAAGCCTCGCACGGAAGCATTCGGAAGAGATATTGATGGCTTCCTTGATCACAAACTGGCATTGATTTTTAATACTGAGAAACCACTACCGGCTTGGCCTAAGAATAAAATACAGACGGGCACTTGTCTGGCTTTTAAACCCCTTATGCACTTGATTTCCATAGTCCAATTCCCCCATCACTACATGACAGGGGTGTATTGCAGGTCACATTTGAGCTGGCCTGTCTCAGCTGATTGAGTTGGCTTCATCGCTTCACAATTGAATTTGCTGTCATCAGAGACTGGGCCTGCCTGATAATGGGCTTCCATGATTCCGTAATGCTCTATCACTCTAATCTCATAACACTGGTCGCATTCCGGAAGACGCTACCGAGACGTAAAATTGGCATCTGCTTCCGCGCGCTGCAGATCTAAAGCAACCCTCTCTCCATTAACGAGGACGATGCTACGGTTAATCAACTCCTGGCCGGTGCAGTCATACTTTTCATAACACGCCAGCGCAGAGAACGGCACCACGAACTCGATTGACATACTGCTGGGCTGGACGGACTGGTGGACCGTTGTGGTGAAATCGATCCCATCGAACTGCGGACTATCATGGAAATACTTAGACACCGGCCGCAGGACATGCGAGATGTGGTTCTCAAAAGCCATGGCGGCAATGCGGTATTGCGAGGGTCCCGCGGGCTGTTCCAGATCAGTGTTCATGCTGAGCTGCAGGTACGCTCCATCGTGGAACGCGATGAACGCCGGTGGCGCGTAGTCCACAAAATGCGCTAGTGGTTTCAGCTCAGGAACCAGGCGCTGCAGAGTGCCGTCATATGTACTTTGCAACTTCTCCAGCTTCACCGGAGAAATGTCGTGCGGTGCGTTCCTCCGCTCGCGCACGGTCTTTGCCAGCTCCGATTCCGGACCAGATTGGAACTCACCAGCGTCCCTGGTTCTGGAGGCTCGGTGGCTAATGTGGCCTTGGTTGAGTCGTTGCGCCCATGGCGCGCCAGGTAATGGTCCTTCACATCGTCGGGCGCTTCGTCTCCTGTCAGCCAGAGTGTGAATGGTTGGCCGTTCAGAAAGACTTCGCTCTCCAGCAATGCACTCTGCTGTGATTCCGCGTCCTTCGCGCGAGAGAGCCTCTCCCCAAGGGACCGCGATAACAGGACCATCAGGTTCTCAGCGCCCTCGGTATTCACCTTCAACACTTTGGTCCGGACGTGGTGAGAGACTTCAAAGGCATACGCGTCAAACGGAACGTTGCGGTCCACGTGCGCGACCGCCGCCCTCAACAAAGGCAGCACTACGTCTTCATAGGTCTTGCGTGCCCGCTGGTTGCGATTGAGGAGGTCTGCCGAATAGGAAACGTAATAGTTTCCCGAAATGGCGAGCACGGTCGGGCCGCCGTATTGATCGAAACGGATTGAACCTTGCGGTAACTGCTTCTGCCGCGCTTCATCGATGTCGAGCATCTGGCTGAAATAGAACGGATACGGAAAATGGATGGCTGCAGCGTCCGCTGAAATCTGCTGCAGCTGCGCATAGTACTGCTTCTGCAACCGCTTTGAAACCGGGTCCGTCACCCTGCCCAGAGACTGTACTTGCGCCGAACAGCAAAGGCCGAAGAGGCTTAGCGCGACAACGAGCGTACGAACACAATATCTATTTCCCATATTTCACTCCTGGCGTTTGGTACGGGGGATCCGCGATGATGCGGATATAGGAAACCACGGCCTTGATTTCCGCCGGTTGCAGGGTCGCGGCGTAAGCCGGCATTTGTGGCGATTTTCCCAGGGCCGGACCACCATGGGCGATCATGTTGGTGAGATCAGCTTCGGAAATCCGGTTAAGCGTCGCGCCGTCTGTGAACTGGTGCGGAGCAGGCGAAAGATTATCAAGATTGGAGACGCGCTCCGGCGTCGATTCAGGGTCATGGCAGCGGATGCAGTATTTGTCATTCACCGTCTTCCCCAGCGTCTGTTCATACCCCAGCGCAATCTCCCGCAGATTCAAGGTGGCACTGCCTCCGCCGGATTTCGGCGTCTGGGCCGTGACCTGATAGTCGCCGGGGTTGAACCCTAACTGGGCGGCGACACTGACTTGGCCGCTGGAATCTGTGAAAGCTTGTGCCGGATCGAATTTTAGGCTTTCGCCATGCAACACGACCAGCGCACCGGTAACAGGATTGCCGTCCGCTCCGTTCACCTGCAAGACGATTGGCTGTGGCAACGTTGCTCCAACCTGTGCCGACTGTTTGCCGCCGCTGATTTCAGTGATTTCGGTTCCATAGACGGCAGGCTTGGGTAATTGCGGACCAGAATTTCTGCATCCGGCCACAAGCATCAGAAGCGCAAGAAACATGATGCGGAGGAGCGTCATTTGCCGCCTCCCTGTTTTGCTCTCAGTGTCATGAGGAACGCCGTCAGATCGCGGGCCTCGTCGTCCTTCAGACTAAAATTCGGCATGAGCGTGCCGGAACGAAGAGCATTGGGATTTTTCAGCCACCTGTACGTCCACACCGGTGTCAGACGGTTGCCCACGCTGGTCAGAGCCGGGCCAACATAGCCCTAGTCATTCTTGTAATCGGCAATGTGGCAGGACTGGCAGCCATACTTGGAATAGAAAAGCTGTTTGCCGCGCGCTGCCGCGTCCGCATTCAAAAGGTGAGCGTCCAAGGTCTGCGAATCAAAGCCAGGCGACTGGTATGCCGAGGTGATGTAGTCGCGTAGTATATTGATCTCTCCCGAGCTAAAATTGAATTTGGGCATGCGGCGGATCAAGGCAGGCCGCAGAGTGTTTGGGTTATTGAGAAAATCTTCCAGCCATGCCCGCTGCACCGCGCTGCCTTCCCAGGTTAGGTCAGGCGCCATGTCGCCGCCGTTGCCGTTGATGGCATGGCAGCTCAGGCAGCGGAGATCGTCCATGATGCGCCCAGCTTCGCCGCCGGGACGGTAGTTCGACGTCCGCCCGCTGCTGATGATCAACTCTTTCGGATAGCCCGCGGCATGGTTCGTCTGTGCCAGCAGCGCTGTGGTGACCGCATCAATCTGCGATTTGCCCAGCGTGAACTTCGGCATTTTCAGCCCCGTGCCGAAGGAACGCGGGTCGCGGATCTTGGCCGAAATGTAATCCGGCAGGTTGTGCTTCATGCCCGGAGCAAACACCACTTGTGCCAGCGCCCGGCTGCCCACGCGCGTGAGGTCGGGAGCAAAGTTCTGCGGCGGATTGACGCCGTTGATCTGATGGCACGCGGCACAGCCGCTCTCGGTGACCAGCTTCTTGCCGTGGGCGACGCTGTCCGCGCTGGCGGGCGCGAGGTGCACGTTGGCGAGAAAATCGGCGTCCTTCTTCGCCAGCAGGAAGCTCGAGAGCAGCGCTACCTGTTTGTCATCCAAACGGTAGTGCGGCATGCGCGTGTCAGGATGATAGGCGGAGGGATTGTTAAGCCAGCGACGCAGCCAATCCGGATTTACCTTCGTGCCGACCCGCGTCAGTTCGGGACCCAGATTGCCGCCAACCAGATTGCCGGCTTCATTCTGTATAGCGTGGCAGGACGAACAGAAAGAAGCGCCATATAACGTGACGGCTTCCGTCGAAGCATCCGCTCCCGTCGGCGCCGCAGGCATCTTGACCTCAACCTTTGAAGCCGGAGAAGCGGAGCTCTGGGCGATCAGAAAGGCTGAAATATCGGCAGCATCCTGATCACTGAGTTGGAAGTTTGGCATGGTGGCCGAAGCGGCGTAGGCTTGCGGGTTCCTGATCCAGGCGTATATCCATTCGCGGCTGGTTTTTTCCGCGATGTGGGTGAGCGGTGGCGGATTATCGTCAGCCTTCAGCGCATTTCCATCGGGCTGCGCGATGACGTGGCAGTGAGCGCATCCCTGGCTTGAAAGCAGTGTGCGGCCTTCACTCAGCCTGGGAGCGCCTTCGAGTGGACCGAGATGGCATTGCCCGCAGCCGGATTCCAGATATCGCGCGGGCAGCAGCGGCTGTTCCCATGCCTCCGTGGTGTAGTGGGCTTCTTCCACCGATGTTGCAGGGCCTTGTCCGCGATGGCACGTGACACAGCCGAACTGATCAAGTTCGTGCGGTATCGGAGGATGCTTCCTGAATGGTTGTGCCGAAGCGCCCACAAGAGCGCCATTCATGTTGACGTGACAGCTCTCACAGCGATCGACAACGCCGAGTTTGGCGATCCATGTCTGGTGAATTCCACCCTGGAAGCTGCGCACCAGAGTGCCGCTCTGCCGCTGGCCGGCGAGTTTCAAATAAGACTTCTGATAATGGCGCCAGTCACTGAAATAATTCTTGGCTGGAGCGATGGCCAGCGAAACCAGCAGTACCAGGCTCACCACGCCAAAATAGGCGAGCTCTTGCAGGGTGGGGCGGCTGCGCAACGGACCGGGTTTGTTGTTATCGTCCACTCAGTGTCTCCATTAGCTTCGCCAGGGCAATACCCAACTCCACCCAGGACCGCGAAAGAATGTGCCCACAACAGTGAGAATCGTCAGCTCAATCAAAAACCAGGACATAATCCAAAACGAAAGCGGCTTGGAAGATAGCCAGCGATGAAACAGCTTGGGCGATTCCGGCGAAAAGCGCGCGGACCACAACATCAGCGTTCCGACAAGAAGAGTCGGTACCAGGGCCACGATTACGTCGAAGACCAGAAGAAACACGCAGAACGCGGCGAGCACCGCACCGACGATCACCAAGCGCCGCTTTCGGTCTCGGGCCCAAAGGCTCTCGCCTTCAATATTGATATTGAAATAAGGAATCACGATGAGAGCGCCTACCACAAGGCCGGGAACCAGCACGCCCGCGACCATGGGCGGGAAATAGTGCAACAGCTCCTGCAAGCCGAGGAAATACCATGGGGCCTTGGCGGGATTGGGTGTGTGCATTGGATCGGCAATGCCTTCCAGCGGTGCATTGGCCAGCAAGGAAATCCAAACCAGCAGCACAAATGCAACTTCCAGCGCGATGATGAAGCGCGAGAGCGCAGTCGGGTAGGTCATAACGCGGGGGTCGTCCTGCGTCTTCACATGCGGAGAAGTGCGGCGCAGAATGAAGGCGATGCGCCGCGGGTTCTTGCGCACGTCAGACTGCACTTCTGCTTGCATCTTCGGATCGTCCGTCATAGCTTCTTCTTCTCCGGAACATACAGGCCGCCATCCTTGCGGATGCGCCAGAAGTGCACGCCCACTAGCAGAATCGCGGCCAGCGGCAGGATCACGCAGTGCAGCACGTAGAAACGCAGCAGCGCGTTGGCGTTGACCTCATTGCCCCCCAGCATCAGGAAACGGATCTGTTTTCCTACGAACGGTACGGCTTTCGCAATGTTGGAGCCCACGGTCACGGCCCAGAACGCCAACTGGTCCCAGGGCAGCAGGTAGCCCGTGTAACTGAGCAGCAGAGTCAGCAGCAGCAGAATGACACCGATCACCCAGTTGAACTGCCGCGGCGGACGGTATGCGCCACGGTAGAACACTTTGAACATGTGCGCGAAAACCAGAAAAACCATCGCGTGGGCCGACCAGCGATGCAGGTTGCGCAGAAAAACTCCGGAAGCCACAACAAATTGCAGGTCTTTCATGTCCGAATAAGCCTGCGGCACCGAAGGGTGGTAATAGAACATCAGCAGAATGCCCGTGGCGATCAGGATGAAGAACGTGCTCAGCGTCAACGCTCCCAGATACCATGTGGGGCTGAATTCCAGGACGCGCGAACGCACCTTCACCGAGAAAAGATGAAGGAAGATATTCTGCTGGACGGCCTGCGAGCGATGCAGGTTGCTGGAGCCGCTGCCGCTGCGAAATATCGTGCGCCAGACCTCGGTATTCCTAAGCCGATCGAATTCCGCCTTGAGTGTGGTGGCCATGCTTATACCTTTATGTATTCCGGTTCTTTCAGCGCGGTGGAGCGGTCGACCATCAGGTTGCCGTCCTCGGCCAGCCAGACCTTCAGCCAGGGAAGAGGTTGCGGCGCCGGCCCCGCGACCTTTATGCCATCGCGATTGAACCGGCTGCCATGGCACGGGCAGGCAATCAGGTCCAGTTCCGGCTTCCACGCCGTGAGACAACCCAGATGCGTGCAGATTGCGCCCAGCGCGTAAAAACCTTTGGCTCCGTTGATGAGGTAGATTCCGCTCTGTGCGTCCAGGGTCACGGTGTTGGCGGGAAACTGGTCCGGCTTGCCGGCCTTGATAATGGGAGCGGATTCAAACAACACGTTGGGCGAAAAGTATTCATAGGAAAACAATCCCGCGCCGGCAGCGGCCACAATCAGAGAGCCCATGCCAACTTTGGCAAAGAAATCGCGGCGGCTGCAGTCCTTGCATCCGTCGTCGGGAATTGCGCCGGCCATTATGCCTGCCGGATTTTGTGCTTTCGCGTCGCTCATTTGCCGCTCCTCAAATCAAATGACTGGATCGGAATCAGCCTGAAGCCGAAGAAAAAGCCAGTATTGCGGCAAGATTTTACAAAGACCTACGAGCACTCATTCTTGTCATACTCTTGCATTTTGAATTATGCCGATTTTCTACCCGTTGCCTACGTGTCTCAGCCTTAGGGTTTGAAAGCGAGAGTTGGCCGGAATAAACTTTGGGTATTATGCTGCTTACACCACGCAAGAGAACTGAATCACATCGCCGGGTGAAAGACGCGCTGCTCAGTGGCAGCAGCATCTACGATGCCCTTCGCGTTGCTGGGTACAGCCCGAAGCAAGCCCGCAAGGGCCGCGATCCCCGCTGCCGTATTTGAGCTGATGACGCGAGAAGAGTTGCTTGCCTATGAATCTCTGGGAAAAGGGCTGCTGAAAAACAAGAGAAAGTTGGAATGCTGTGTTGTGGGATTCATCTACGAAAAAATGATGATTGGCCGGGATGATGGCGTGAAGGCTGCGCAACTTTTAGGCTTGCATTGCGGTGTTTTGAAATTGACGGAAGAGGCACACATGCAAGATAAAATTGTAGTGATCGAATCTCAGGGAACTGGACTCGACCCACGCCAGATGACATGGAGGGAACGGCATAATAGCATGATTGAATGATAGCTCCTGACGCACATTCATCACCATCCACATTTCTGCCCTATGCCTCTCTCGCCGTGGCAGCGCTTGCCGTGGTCGTAGGACCATTTATTCAGCGTGCTGTCGCAAAGCAACAATTACTTGGGCCGATGCGACAAGCTTGGATTAATGACCTAAGAAAGCGAATATCCGAGCTGGTAGCAACGTGTGAGCGACTCGTTTTCACTTCTCAGTTCGTACCTGATAAATATCAACAATATTCGCGAATCGCGGAGTTGATAGGGGAGATTGAGCTGTCACTTAACCCCCAGGAAAAAGAACACAATGCATTGGTTGCGGAATTGCGCACGATGAGTCTCTGTGCAAGCAATATCGCAAAAGTAGAGCGGGAAGGCACACAACTTGAAAATCAGCACTCCTACTCAACAGCAAAAAATAACGTATTCAATATCTCAAAGCAGGTGTTCAAGGCTGAGTGGGAAGTTATAAAGGGGTGGCGTCGGATTCGCCGTTTGTGGCGCAAGGCCGTCCGGAAGGACAAGGCGTTCTAGCAGAAAGCATAACGGTTGTCGGAATATCGCAATTTCACTCGCTCAGCAGCTTTTGAGCAGCTAACGCCTGCTCACGTCATTGCGCCCTAGTGGGCGCTCCCACGCACGACGATGAGGAGCACAAACACGACAATCGCCAGAGAAAGGGCAATTACCGCGCCTTTGATATTGGGCCGCACCCGGCAGGAACATCCCTCAACCAAGCATTTGCTTTTCTCTTTATTGTGCCTAACTTCCGGATGCTTGCATGCCGGGCACCTTTTAACGAAGTAGGAGCATTGACATGCGGCTTCCAAACAGTGCCGATTCCGATGCCGTCTCTGTGCATGACCACAAGTGGCGCATGGAATCAGCGAAATGAATTTCTGATACTGTGGACGCAAAAGCTCGGCAGTGAGTATGATCGTGATCCCTGCTGCTCCGACAGCCACAATAATTCCGTTCCGGGTTTGCAACCATGCCACCGATGCAGCCCACGGGTGCGGATATTTGGCCCAGTAATATCCAACCACCCAGACGCCAACAAGCAAGTAAACAGCATAAAAGGCCGTCTTCACTATGCGGCTTGGTTTACGCCAAAAAAACAGAAATAGCGCAACGCCAAGACACCCGCCAATCGCCAGCATAAAGCCGATGTAGATGTAGTTCATACGCAATCCCTCGCCCTTCTCCGAAAGTTGATGTGGCCTATGGGCCGTGGCGTTGTATTGTGGCCTATAGACACTATGAGATGTGTCGCAAACGCTTCAGGCACGTTTTGGCGAGAGAGTCCGCAAGTTGCGGCTTGCGCGGGGCTGGACGCAAGAGGAAATGGCAGACCGCTTTGGGATTGACCGGGCCTATCTCAGCCACGTAGAACGCGGCACAAAGAACATCTGCCTGCCCACGAATGAGTGCTCGTAGGTCTTTGTAAAATCTTGCCGCAATACTGGCTTTTTCTTCGGCTTCAGGCTTGAATACATTCAATGAATCAATAATCACCAAAGTGGGCTGTAGCTCTTTAATCAGTTCAAGAAAACCCAAACAAGTGCCGTCCCATTTTGCTGGCGTATCATTCGCATTCCAAAGCAGCAAATCGTCCGGTGGCTCTTGCACGCCTAAATAGCGGCTTTGTGTGGCGATAATCTCATCCACTAGCGAAATGCCATATTCAAAATCAAGAAAGACTACTGTGCCTTTCAGCACGGCGCGGCCCAAAAAAGGGATGCCAGCGGCCACGCAAACTGCCAACTGATACAGCAAGGGGCTTTTGCCTAGACCAGAATCGCCCACCACGATCCCAATGCTTCCCTGTGGCAGCCATCTATCAATGATATAGCCGTCGCCACCAATCTCTTTGCAACGCCTTTTTAAATCGGCTGGTGAACGGATGCCCCATTTCTGCTTTAACTGAGCAAGACTCATAGATGATTCAGGCACTCTTCCGCGTACCCGCCTTCTGCTGTTTTGCTACGCGCTGCGGCTTGCTTGGCATTCTGCTAT
>JBARNL010000553.1:0-1522 GCA_049802955.1 Candidatus Angelobacter sp. | reverse complement strand
TCCGCAAATTCCGCCACTTTCTGTGATTGCGTGCCTTCCTGTCCGCTCATTCGTAGCGGGTTTCCCAGGACAATTTCCCTTATTTCATATTCGCGGATGGTCCGCTCCAGGCGGCCAAAATCGGCACGGTTGTTCTTGCGGTGCAGCGTCTCGATTCCCTGCGCGGTGATGCCCAGAGGGTCGGTCACAGCCAGCCCCATGCGGCGGCTGCCGTAATCGATGGCCAGAATGCGTCCGGTGGCTCCCACTGCGGCGATTATACGAGTTTCTGCATCTCAGCTAAGGACATGGCTTCAAATCGCGTCATCCCTCCCGGCCCCGAACAACTCATGCCGGAGGAGGCCCCGGACAGCCAGCTCACGGAAAAAGAGCTGGAAGAAAAAAACCAGCGCAAGCTAAATACCGCCCTGCACGCCGGCGCGGCGGCCCAGATTATTGTCGGGGCCGTCGTGATTTTGGCAATCTGCTACATAGCCAAGCTCGTCCTGATAACGCTTCTGGTATCAATCCTGCTCGCTTTCATGCTGGAGCCCATAGTGGGACTGCTGGAAAGAATCCGCCTGCCGCGGGCAGCTGGGGCATTTGTGGCGGTCCTTGTGATGCTTGCTGCCACGTACGCCGGCAGCTACTTCCTTTATGGCAAAGCCATGAGCTTTGTCCATGAACTGCCCAAGTATTCTGACAAAATTCGCGGCATGCTGTCGCACGTTCGCCAGCAGACCAGCGAACTTGAGAAAACTACGCAGCAGGTCCTCCCCCAGGACACAAGTGCCAAGACCGGCAAAAAGCCTATGCCAGTAACGGTGGAGAACCAGGGCACGCACGGCATAGTCACAGAAAAGCTTGGCACCGTCACTGAGGTGGTGCTCACGCTCTGCTTCATTCCGTTTCTCACGTATTTCATGCTGAGCTGGCAGGAGCACGCGCGCACCAAATCCGAGCAGCTGTTCCGTCCTGAATATCGCAGCACCGCCTACGTTACGCTGGGCCATATTTCCGAGATGATGAAAAGTTTTATTGCCGGAAACTTTGTCATTGGCCTTTTCATGGGCATTTGCAGTGTGGTGGTTTTCGGGTTTTTGGGTGTTCCTTATTTTTATTTCATCGGCTTCATCAGCGGCTTTCTGAGCCTGGTGCCCTACCTCGGGGTTGCCGTTGCAGTGCTTCCACCGATTGCCGCCGGTATCGGCGTCTTGAGTGACACGCGGCTCCTGCTTGTGGCTGTCACCGTCCTCAGCCTTCATATGCTTGCCATGAATGTGCTTTATCCCAAAATCCTGGGCAAAAGACTGCAGTTGAATCCTCTGGTAGTGACAATTTCACTGCTGATCTGGGGCTTTATCTGGGGCGCCATGGGATTGATCCTGGCTGTGCCGATCATGGCCGCCGTAAAGATTGTCTGCGATCACGTGGTCTCTTTGCGGCCGATTGGGGATTGGATGGGGGAGTGAAGGTTTTAATTCCCGAGCGGAGTGAGGGAACCCTGTTTCTCTTTCAAATGCTTAGGCTTACGTCGTTCATC
>JBARNL010000552.1:0-2832 GCA_049802955.1 Candidatus Angelobacter sp. | reverse complement strand
CAGCTTTGCTTCAATGATGTCGGTGGTTGCACCCGTGGAAAATGACACCAGAGATGCGTTTGCGTGGGACCTCTTCACCCAATCCAAGTCAGCTTGGTCGCCCCCCAGTAGCAAAACTCTCGTTGAGTCCGATAGATGCTTGTGAATTTCCGCATGCGCCGGCTTCCAGACTGGAATAAAAGACTGAAGCTCCGCCTGACTTCCCTGCCGGTGATCAGCCGGCGTCCTTTTTTCGCTTTTCAGAATGCGATAAGAGAATCCTTGTATCTGTACGCAGATATTCCCTTGTTCATCGCACAGATCGATATCGACTTTGGCAAGATTATTCTCTGCCTCGCTGCCATCTGCGTACCGCGCCCAGGCGAACATATCTTTTGTGCAAGGTGCGATGATGCGTACCGATTCGACTGCATAGGGCAATCGAGTCTCATTCGAAACCTTTGTTGATCCTTTGGCCAGTCCAAGGCACGCCTGGAATGCGCTATCAATTAAGCTCGGATGGAGAACATAATCTTCGTATTTGCATTCGAGTATCTTTGGGAGCTTAAGGTGCGCCAATACCTCGCCATTCCCTTGATAGATCGCCGTGACCGCCTGGAAGCCAGGTCCGTAGGCCATGTTCATTTCGGTGAAGGCCGCATAGATGCTTCCAGATTGCAGCGTGCCCTGCTGCATCCTCTTTCTAAGTAGCTCGATATCGAGCCTCGCAAGTACCGCCTTGAAGCTCCAGCCGACCCGCCCGTGACAATGCACCATTTTCTGATCCGCATTCCAGCTGTAAACTTCGTATTCAATCTGCTGGTTCTCAATTTCCCAAAGCGCGATGTTGAGTTCCTTCTTGCCGGACACGATGGCCGGCTGTGCCCAAACGACGCCCTGCAAATCCAGAACAGCCGGACTACCCCGCCCAGATAATGCTTGCTCGGTCGCAGCGCGCGCCATTTCCAGGTAGGCCGCGCCCGGCAGCACTTTTTGACCAGAGCCTTCCCTCAACTTTACCTGATGATCGGCCAGGAAGAATTCTTCTCCAGTAAACGTCGAGGTATAGCGTTGTTCGCTCAGGTCTGAAGTGTTGAGATGTAACAACGGATGGATGATGGATGCCGCAGGCGAGTTGGAAGAACGACCGGAAAACTGTCTTACGAGTTCTACGGCATTGGTTTTAGACAGTCTCTTGCTCTTTAACTCTGCGACTACATATTCAAAAAAATCAATCATCGGACCCTCTAAATCACGGAGTTGGCGATTATTGGGAGATCATTTCAACGAATTGTGAATTGGCTGGAAGGAAGTGCGGAAATCTTGGTCGTGCCTGAGCAGGCGATAAAGAACACTACGACATGGAGGCTCGGCTGTTTGAAGCAGCCGCCAATCTCAACTCCCGAATAACCTGCTCTGTCTCTATCATGTCATTCTCGACCTGGTTAATAATGCCTTCAATCGATTTCAGGTCGATCTTGCTGTCGAGCTTTTCATCCATCTCCCGAGTAAACGCCATTTCGGGAATCCAACAGCGTTGCTTTGTAAAAGGATACCCGGGCAGGCTGGTGCGCGGTGGCTTCACGCCGCTATAAAGCTTGTTCCAATCGAAACTCGCTCCCTTAGTCCAAATATCCAGCAGTTGCAAAAGCTCATCGTGCGCAATCCATTTCTCAATGCTTTGTTTCATTTCCTCATCCCGGCCAATAGCCTTCATATCGTCGGTGCTGGACTCAGCACTCCCCTGGCTAACACCTTCGATATCCTTTTTTCCGTTAAGATATGCCCTCAGCTTTTCTGCCAGCTGTTCGACTGAATCGACCACGAAACCCAGGCGCTGTTCCATGGCTTCTCTGCCAATTTGCAATGTATAAGCGATGGAAGCCAGATCCACCAGCTTTACTTCTGTTGTGTCAGTGTGCTGCAACGCGCGGATGTGTTGCAGCAGGCCCCCAGCCTTTTGGCGCAGCTGCTCAGCTGTCCTGGCCGAAAGAGGAACGATTACTTTGGTATTGCTGAACGGGATCCGCTGCCCTGCGGGTGAATATTCTTCAACAACCAAGTGGGCGTTGGTGCCGCTATAGCCGAATGAATTCACGGCTGCACGCCTCAATGACCCGGGTTCAGAATTCCATGGCTTTTTCTCCCTGCAAACGTAAAAAGGCGAGTTCTTGAAATCAAAGTGATGGTTCTCCTTCGTCATGTGCAAGACTGGGCACAATGTGCGATGCTGCAATGACAGCAGCACTTTTATCAAACCGACTACGCCCGCAGCGGCAGCCGTATGACCAATGTTGGTTTTCACCGAACCCAGGGCACAGTAATTTTTCTTTTGAGTCTTTTCCTTGAAAGCAGTCGCGAGCGCTTCCAGCTCAATAGGATCTCCTAACGTGCTGCCGGCCCCGTGAGTTTCTACATAGGTAATGGTTTCTGGATTGATGTTGTATCTTTTATAGACCGACCGTTCCAGTTCGGCTTGGCTGATGACGCTCGGCGCCGTTATTCCATTCGTTCTGCCATCCTGATTAATTCCTGAGCCTGCGATGACTCCATAAATGAAATCATGGTCGGTCTCCGCATCGCTGAGACGCTTGAGCACTACGGCTCCCACTCCTTCACTCAAAACCACACCATCCGCAGAATCATCGAATGTCTTGCATTGTCCTATTGACGACACTCCACCAGACTGGCACATGGAAACTTGAGTCTCCGGGTTCAGCCATACACTGACGCCTCCAGCCAAGGCCATATCTGTTTCTCCATTCCAGAGACCCTGGCATGCAAGATGAACAGCCACCAGAGAAGAGGAGCACGCGGTATCGACAGCAATGGCCGGGCCCTTTAGATTCAGGC
>JBARNL010000551.1:0-6428 GCA_049802955.1 Candidatus Angelobacter sp. | reverse complement strand
TTGAGGCCAGCTTTTTTCAGCGCAGCACGCGTAGCAGGCACCGGGCCGCTGCCCATGATCTTGGGATCCACTCCGGCGATGCCCCAGCTCACGATTCGTCCCATCGGCTTCAGGCCGCGCTTCTCAGCCTGGTCCAGTGTCATCATCACCACGGCCGCGCCTCCATCGACAATGCCGCTGGCATTGCCGGCCGTCACGGTCCCGTTCTTGCCGAAAGCAGGCTTCAGTTTGGCCAAGCCTTCCATGGTGGTCTCAGGACGGAGATGATCGTCCTTCTCAAACATCTCTCCCGTGGGTTCGCCTTTGCGGTTCTTAAGCGCCACCGGGACAATCTCTTTCGCCAAGCGGCAAGCCTTCTGCGCCGCGCCCGCTTTTTGCTGCGATTGAAGAGAGAATTCATCCATGTGCTGGCGCGTGATGCCCTGCTGCTCGGCATAAAGCTCAGCCGTGTTTGCCATGTAAAGGCCGCAATAAGTGTCCAGCAAGGCCACCATGAGCGAATCTTCCAGCTTGCCTTCACCCAGACCAAGGCCCCAGCGCGCGCCGCGAACCACATGAGGCGCTTGTGACATGGATTCCATTCCGCCTGCCAGCACCGTAGTCGCTTCGCCCAATTGGATCATCTGAGCGGCGTTCACCAGCGACTGCATGCCTGATCCGCAGAGGCGGTTTACCGTAAGCGCTGGAGTTTCGATCGGCAATCCAGCCTTCAACGCGACGTGCCGCGCGCCATAAAGCGAGTCGCCGGACGTTTGCTGCGCGTTGCCGAACACGGCGTGATCAAATTCCTTGGGATCAACACCGGATCGCCGGATCGCCTCCTGGCTGGCGACCGCGGCCAGGTCCATGGCGCTAAAGTCGCGCAATTTGCCGCAATAGCGGCCCATGGGCGTGCGCGCGCCGCTTACGATTGCAATGTCTGTAGCTTGTGCCATATGAGAAACCTACTGTATGTAGAGTTTGATCGAGCAGGGTAAACTCTTAAGTTTATCAGTGGGCGCGCAGGCGAGCAATGGAACCACGAGAAACGAAGCGCATAATTGCCTGCGTTTGATCCCCATTCGACACAGTGCGTCCACACCAGCAAGGTCGAGATCGATTCCGAGGCATCTAAATTTAAATGAAAGATCAAAGATCGCGGAGGTCGTTTACATGAAGGTAGGCATCGTTGGAGCCGGGGCTGTTGGAGCGGCGTGCCTCACATCGCTGATTACCCGTGGCGTGGCTTGTGAGATTGTGTTGGTAAACCGCAATCGCAAACGGGCCGATGGCGTAATCACAGACGTCCAATACGGGGCAGCGTTGCAACCGCACGTGAGGCTCCGTGCGGGCGAATATGCAGACCTTCAGGGCGCGTCGCTGATTATGGTGACCGCCGGCGTGAATGAGAAAAATGGCGGAGCCACTGACCGCAGCGATCCCAGAGGCCGCCTTAATCTACTGCACAAGAACGCCCAAGCCTATGAAGACGTCATTCCCAAAATCACCCAGGCCGCTCCCGATGCAGTGATTCTGGTGGTGACCGATCCTCCCGATCCGCTGGCTGACCTTGTCCTGCGGCTCGGACACAAGAAGGTGCTGAGTACGGGAACATACCTTGATTCATTGCGTTTTCGTTTTCATCTGGCTCGGCGGCTGGAAGTGAATCCGCAAAGCGTGGAGGCGATCGTAATAGGCGAGCATGGCACGTCTCAGGTCTTCTTGTGGTCCGGCGCGCATATAGGCGAACGCCCGATCTCTCTATTCGCAAAAGACAGTGGCGTCAGCTTTGATCAGTTTAAAAAGGAAATTGAGCAGGAAGTTCGATATGCAAACATCACCATTATCGAAGGGACGGGCGCCAGCGTTTTTGGCATCGGCGTAGTATCGGCCAGGATCGCGGAAATTGTGCTGCGCGACGAGCGCTCGGTGATCCCGATTGGCTCATTCAATCCGGATTTTGGCACAACTCTTTCTCTTCCAAGCGTGCTGGGGCGCAACGGCGTAAGCCGGATTATCATGCCGGAAATGTCCGAGCAGGAAAAGGAACTGCTCGATAAGAGCGCAAGAACCATCCGTGAAGCTGCGGCATAAAGCAACAAAAAAGCCGCCCGGAATCGAGCGGCTCGCTGGAAAACAGAAAACCTATTTGAAGAAGCTGTCGGCCTGCGCCAAACGCTTGTTTACTTCGTCCCAGTTCACCACGTTCCACCAGGCTTTCAGGTAGTCGGGGCGGCGGTTCTGATACTTCAGATAATAGGCGTGTTCCCAAACATCATTTCCCAGTACGGGAAACTCGCCGTTGGAAATGGGGTTGTCCTGGTTGGGCGTGGAGGTGATTTTGAACTCGCCAGACTTGGTTTTTACCAGCCAGGCCCAGCCGCTGCCGAACTGATTAGCGCCGGCGGCCTCAAACTTTTCTTTGAATGCGTCAAAGCTGCCGAAGGTTTTATTGATGGCGTCAGCAACTGCGCCGGTGGGATTGCCGCCTTTTTTCGGCCCCATGATCTGCCAGAACATGGTGTGGTTCACGTGTCCACCGCCGTTGTTGCGGACCGCTCCTCGCACGTCTTCCGGCACCGCGCTCAGGTTGCGCAGAAGGTCTTCAGGGCTCTTGCTTCCCAGTTCGGGATGTTTCTCAATTGCACCGTTCAGCTTGCTCACGTAAGCCGCGTGGTGCTTGTCATGGTGCAGGTGCATGGTTTGCTCGTCAATGTGCGGCTCCAGCGCGTTGTACGCGTATGCCAGCGCCGGGACCTCATGTGCCGTTATAGTTCCTTGTGCCATTTCAACCACCTTTCGTTTATTAGTACCGAACTCATTATCTTTGGATGACCTTGCATTGGCCTGCGATGCTGCATTGTTGCCGCGCTAAAACGCTTTGAATGCCAGCTCCAGCAGCGTCTTTTGCTCCATCTCATGCGCGGTGTGCGAACCCGTGGATGGACTCGACGACGGCGAACGCTTTACTGAACGAAACGGCGTGCTACGTGCCAGACGCTCCAACCGCGGCGCCAGAAAATTCAGCGCGCCCATGTTGGCAGGCTCTTCCTGCACCCAGAGAAACTCACGCGCATTCGTGTGCTGCGCGAAGGCCGCTTCTAATTCAGCTTCAGGCAATGGAAAAAGCTGTTCCAGGAAAACGATGGCCGTCTTTGTACCATTGCGGCGCTTGCGTTCGCGCCGCAGTTCATGGCCGACCTTTCCGCTGCAAACAATGATCCGCTCGGCGTTGGCGATTTCATTGTCCTGAATCACGGTTTCAAACTTTCCGCCGGTAAATTCGCTTAGCGAGCTGGCAGCGTCAGGATGGCGCAGCATGCCTTTAGGCGTAAAGACGATCAACGGTTTGCGCCAGATGCGTAACGCCTGCCGTCGCAGCAGGTGGAAATACTGGGCGGCGGTTGAAGGCTGGGCGACCTGAATGTTGTCTTTCGCCGCGAGTTGCAGGTAACGCTCAATACGGCCGCTGGAGTGTTCCGGCCCCTGCCCCTCATAGCCGTGCGGCAGCAACATCACCAGCCCGGAGAGCAATCCCCATTTGTCTTCACCGGCAACAATGAACTGGTCAATGATTACCTGCGCACCATTGGCAAAGTCGCCGAACTGCGCTTCCCACAAGGTGAGGCCATCAGGATAGTCGCGGCTAAAACCGTATTCAAAGCCCAGCACCGCGGCTTCAGAGAGGATTGAGTTATAAGCCTCAAACCATGCCTGTCCGGGCCGGATGTGGCAGTGCGGGACATACTCTTTTTCGGTTGCCGTATCGATCAGGACCGAATGCCGATGGTTGAAAGTTCCGCGGCGCGCATCCTGTCCGGAAAGGCGCACCGGAATGCCTTCAACAAGAAGCGACCCGAAAGCCAGCGCCTCAGCCATTCCATAATCCACCGGCAGCTTCCCTGTGCCCATTTTCTCGCGCTGCTCCAGCAGCTTCTTGACCTTGGGATGAATGGCAAAATCTTCCGGGTACGTTGTCAGCTTCTCGGTGATCTCTTGCAGCCTGCCCGCGTCCACGGCCGTAGGCACTTCGTATTCCGGTTTGTAGCGTCCGCCCCGGTATTTATCCCAATAGTGCGGCAGCTTGCGCAGCACCGGAGATTTCTGCATCTGCGCCGCATGATCGTAAGCTGCGTCCACTGTGGCCCGAAATTTCTGCGCCATCTCCGTGGTGTCAATTTTGTTTTGCTCGGCGTAAATCTCAAACAGCGGACGATGCGCGTTGATCTTTTTATACAGCAGCGGCTGCGTAATGGTGGGATCGTCAACCTCACTGTGTCCATGGCGGCGGTAGCCGATAAGGTCTATCACCACATCGCTGCCAAACTGGTAGCGATACTCGGTGGCCATGCGCGCAACACGCAACACCGCTTCAGGATCTTCCGCATTCACGTGGAAAATGGGAATGGGCTGGCGCTTGGCCAGATCGGACGAGAATCGCGAGGTGTGCAACTCGCGCGGATTGGTAGTGAACCCGATCAGATTATTCACGATCACCTGAATCGCGCCGCCCACGGAATAGCCCTTCAGTCCGGCAAAGTTCAGCGTTTCCGCCCAGATGCCCTGGCCGGCAAAAGCGGCATCACCATGCATGATGATCGGAAGTATTTCATTCACGCCATTTGCGCCGATATGTTTTTGCTTGGCCAGCGTGCGTCCCAGCGCAACGGGGTCCACCGCCTCAAGATGGCTGGGATTGGAAACCAGGTGCGTGCGAATCACTTTGCCTTTGGGCGTGCGGAATTCGCCGGTTGCGCCCTGGTGATATTTAACGTCACCGCCGCCGAGCACAGAGCGCGGATCAACATCCTCAAACCCGGCAAAAACGTAGTCCGGAGGAATACCGACCACGAGGCTCATTACTGTCAGCCGTCCGCGATGGCTCATGGCCATTACAGTGGTTGTCGCGCCCAGTTCCGCGCCGGTTTCCAGCACCGTGTCTAAAAGCGGGATCTGCGCGGTAGCGCCTTCACCGGAATAGCGCTTGGTCCCCAAATAACGAGTTTGCAGGATTTGCTCAAAGAGATCCGCCTGAAGCAGGCGCTCGGCCAGCCAGCGGCGGTCCACCTGCTGCGGCCCAGGATTTTCCATGCGGTCCTGGATCCACTCGCGGCGATCGCGCTGCGGCAGATGCATGAACTCCGCGCCAACGGTGCCGCAATAAATCCGTCGAGCTTCTTCCGCGCCGTCGGCGTCAGAAGGCAGGTCAGAATAGCCGCCGCCAATGGGGCCGCCAAAGGGACTCAGGTTGGCGTCCAGATAGCCCCAGCGGCGGTAGACGTCAAAAACCTGCTCGCGAATCTGTTCGTGCCCCAGGGAGATTTCGGTTGTCGATAACTGTACGCTTTTGCTGCTCATCTCGTGTGTGATCCAGATTAATTAAGGGAACCGCTCCAGCGGTAGTTCCTGAGGATTCCTAACCTTTGAGGATAACACTTTGCGTTGAGGAAATTTAAGGCCGACCGCGCGGCCCAGCGTTCCTGCATGTTCCGGAAACTGCTGTTCTGAGCGAGACAGCAACTCTGACGAGGTTGCTTAAATTCATACCGTTAATTTTTGTTTAGCCTCTCTGAGGAGAGATCCGCCGAGCATCATGCGAAATACATCTAATGACTTAAATAGTAATAAAGCAGGGGCAAAAGGCAAAAGGAGGAAACGGGTTTCATGCGCCTATTTTCAGGACTCTTAATTTCATCTCTGGCTTTGGGAACGGTCATGGCAACTGGATGCGCGGAGCACCGCTATTCAGGCTACGATCCATATTACGGCTCAAGCGGCTACTACGGATACAACGATCCTTATTACAGGCAGTGGCTGGCCGAGCGCCAGTATAACTACATCGAGTACAACCGCCTCAACCGGGCACGCCAGCGGGAATATTGGAATTGGAGACGGCAGAATGAAGCGCGCTTCCGCAATGACCCGCGCTTCCGCGATAATCAGCGCTACGCACCAAACGCCAATGGTCGTTACGCAAACGATCATGACCGCGACGATCGCCGCCGGAACGACCACGACGCCGATGATCGCGGCAGGACTTACGCCCGGACCCGCAATGGAGATAGAGATCGCCACCGGGACGACAGGGACCGCCACCAGGTGCGGAAGGACCGCGATAAAGACCGCGACCACGATCGAGATCGGGACCATGACCGGCGATAGCTTGGTTTAGAGAATGCAATGAGAAGGGCGGGCGTTGCTTTGATACAAGGGCGGCCGCTCTTCTTCTACCCAAAAAACAAGCGTCCCGCGACGAATCGCAGGACGCCCGGCAGCCCTCCCCCAGAACTGCCTTACCACCGAGGGAAAGTCTAAAACCACACTGTCCTTCCGTCCACGTCACTTTGGTAACTTTGGCAGCCGCGATAATATCTCTTTTCCCAACAGCCATTTAGCTGATTTTCGCAACCTAAATTGCGCGGCGTCATCTAATACATTTGCTAGGATAG
>JBARNL010000550.1:0-4199 GCA_049802955.1 Candidatus Angelobacter sp. | reverse complement strand
ACTACTCTCCTGAACCTGATTATGCGTTTTTATGATCCTGATGCGGGCCAAATCCTGCTGGATGGAATTGACATCCGGGAATACCGCATTTCCGATCTCAGGCGCCAATTTGCAACGGTGCTGCAGGACCCCGTGTTGCTTGACGCGAGCATTGCCGAAAATATTGCTTACGGAAAGCTTACGGCAAGCGACGAAGAAATTGTTGCTGCTGCCGAATCAGCTTGCGCGCATGACTTCATCAGCGCTCTGCCTGAGCAATATGACAGCAGCGTTGGCGAACGGGGAGCGCGCCTTTCCGGCGGAGAACGCCAGCGTATCTCTCTGGCTCGCGCTTTCTTGCGGGACAGCCCTATCCTGATTCTCGATGAGCCCACCAGCTCTGTCGATACAATTACGGAAGAATCCATCCTTACCGCGACAGAGAAATTGATGCAGAAGCGAACGACTTTTATGATTGCTCATCGCCTGAGCACCCTGAGAAGCTGCGACACAATCCTTGTGCTTGAACGCGGGAAGCTAATTGAAGTGCAAACACCAGGGGCCAGGAAGGTTGGGACGATGCTCCAGCTATAGCGCGTATACGTGTGTTCATTGCAGGTTCCGGCAGTTACCCCGCGATGGTGGATCTTCCGCTTTTTTGCATCGCGGTCTCCACGGTATCTTCAAATTCCTGGGCCCGAATATTGGCGGTATGGCTGGCAAGCACGCGCTCCTGGGCAGCGCGTCCAATCCGGTGGAGGTCGGAATCAGACATTTCCGTAAGGTAGCGGCAGATGTCATCGCTCGTCTTGGGCAGCAGGATTTCGCTCTCTGGAGCAAAGAATTCGTCCAACCCTGCCCAGCTATCGGAAACCATGGCAGAAGCGCATGCCGCGGCTTCAAACAGCCTCACCGAGGGCGAGTAGCCCATTTTGATCATTTCTTTTCGCGTCGCATTCAGAATCAGCCTTGAAGAACTATAGAGATCAGGATGATATTGCGGATTCAAATGAGAAATGCATTGAACGTTGCCAGGCCATGGGATTGTCTCAGGATACTGTGATCCAGCGACAATGAAGTTGCTATCGGGCATTTTTTGTGCGGGTGAACAAAGAAATCTCTCCAATACGGCTTGCCGGTCGGGAGCATATGTTCCTAAATAGCTAAGATCGCATTGAAATTTCCGGTTGAGATGTTTCCGATAATAATTTTCCGGGTCCACGGAACAATAAAGCGGCGCCGCGGTCGGCACCCCGAATTGCATTTCCAACTCCTGCAACATTGGCCCACCGGTGAAGCTGAAATAAACGTCCAGTTCCGGCAGATGCTCCTTGAGGAGATAAGCTGTTTTGCCTTCAGTCCTCAGGCCCGCAATGGTGATGGGAGTATCTATGTCATAAAACGCTTTGACTGGAACGTTGCGGCTTAAAATCTCATCCAGGGCGGCAATTCCGTCCGGGAAATATGAGCCCACGATCGCAACGTCAGCTCCTCTCAATTCTCTGCGGACCAAAGGAAGGATTGCTTCCCACGTTTCAAACAGTTTGAAGGTGCAATACGGCGGTTTCGGCAGATCGCGATTTTGTTCATACCACTCCACATTGCGTTCAAAAAAAACGATATCGTGTTTCCGTTTGCGCAAGGCCTTGCAAAGCGCCCGGTACGTGGTCGCATGCCCGTTGCCCCAGGCAGATGAAATCGAGAGTCCGAATATCACAATTTTCATAATTTTTTCTTAGCTAGCGCCGTAGCCGCGGCCAACCTGTGGCCGGTCCCAGCCTCCTCCCGCGGACACATTGCCCAAAGCGGACTGATGCGCAGGTTGCAATGCGCGAAATCCTGCATCCTTAGATGACTTAGAAGGATAATTCAGGTAAGTAGATGCCAACGCAAGTTGGCCACTGTGGTTGGCGCAATTTGGCGCATTCGACCACAATCCTATTTCAGCATCTATCCTTCGTGCGGCTGTACTCCGCATAACCGGCAATCTAAATGAGAACCACTAAAACTGAGAAGGTAATGCAGGCGGCGGTACTCACCGGCCCGCGTAAGCTTGAGGTGCGCGAGATTCGCCAGCCCAGCCCATCGCGCGGTGAAGTACGCGTACAGCTGCAAGGATGTGGAGTGTGCGCCTCTAACCTGGCAATGTGGGAAGGGATGCCGTGGTCGCAATATCCCACAGATCCGGGCGGTCTGGGGCATGAAGGCTGGGGCCATGTGGATGCAGTCGGCCCTGATGTGGCGGGAATCAAGGAAGGCGATCGGGTCGCGCTACTGGGGTCCCATTCTTATGCGGAGTACGATTTGGTTGCAGCCTCGTCCTTGGTCTTGTTGCCGCCTTTCCTTGCTTCTCTTCCGTTTCCCGGTGAAGCTTTTGCCTGTGCAATGAACATCTTTGAGCGCAGCAACATACAGGCAGGCCAGACGGTTGCAATTGTTGGCATTGGCTTTCTCGGCGCCGTCTTGACCTCTTTGGCCTCCAGGGCCAAAGCGCATGTGATCGCTCTTTCACGCCGCTCTTATGCGCTAGAGCTCGCGCAACGGATGGGAGCCAAAGAATTGGTGTTGCTGGACGATCATTACAAAATAATCGAACGGGTCAAAGAATTAACCGGCGGCAAAATGTGTGAACGGGTGATTGAAGCCACTGGAAAACAGTGGCCGCTTGACCTTGCCGCGGAGCTGACTGCTACTCGCGCCAGGCTAATCATTGCCGGATATCATCAAGACGGGCCCCGGCAGGTCAATATGCAACTGTGGAATTGGCGTGGACTGGATGTGGTAAATGCCCATGAACGTGACGAAAGAGTTTATGTTCAAGGCATGCATAAAGCTGTGGAAGCAGCAGAGTCGGGCTTATTCGATCCGCGCACGCTCTGCACACACAGTTTCCCTCTAACGGCCCTGCCTGAGGCCTTCGAGGCCACGCTTTCCCGTCCTGACGGATTTTTGAAAGCCACCGTAAGCTATGAGTGACACACTTATCGTTCTCACAGAAGAAAGTTCTTCCAGCAAGAAGCACCTGCCTCGGCTGGGTTTTCTCGGCGTCGGCTGGATTGGCAGAAATCGCCTGGAGGTAATCGCACAAAACGGGTTAGCCGATATCGCTGTCATTTACGATACATCTCCCGAGCTCTTGCAGCAGAGCCTGGCTCTGGCTCCTGGGGCAAAACCAGTCAGCAGCTACGATGAGCTTCTCAGCGCCGATATTGACGGCGTGATTATTGCAACGCCAAGCGCACAGCATGCCGAGCAATCATTGCGTGCATTGGAGCGTGGATTGCCCGTATTTTGCCAAAAGCCGCTTGGCCGGAATGCAAATGAGACACGTTCCGTGGTTGAAGCAGCGAAAAAAGCTAACCGGCTGCTGGCAATTGATTTGGCTTACCGTTTTACCGCAGCCTTGCAGGCCATTCACTCGGTGATTTCTTCAGGAGAGTTGGGTGACATATATGCAGTGAACCTTGTGTTTCACAATGCCTATGGCCCCGATAAAGAATGGTTTTATGATCGCGCACGCTCCGGCGGTGGTTGTGTGATGGATCTCGGCATCCACCTCATCGATGCAGCCCTCTGGATGCTCGGGTTTCCACCGGTACGTAAAGTGAACAGCAGGCTTTATACGCAAGGCCGGCAGTGGGACCGGCAATCGAATGCAGTCGAAGACTACGCCATTGCTCAAATCGATACAGCTTCAGGAACTACCGTCAACATGCAATGTTCCTGGCGGCTGTCCGTAGGGCAGGACTGCATCATTTCGGCTGAATTCTTTGGCGCCCGCGGTGGCGCGGCTTTTCGCAACGTGAACGGCTCTTTCTATGATTTTGTTGCGGAGCGTTATGACGGAACAAAACGCATTCCCCTTGTTTCTGCTCCTGATAACTGGCCGGGACGGGCCGCCCTGGAATGGATAAAGCGCTTGCAGGCAGCGGAGCATTTCAATATTGGAAATGAGGAACTGGTCCGAGTGGCTGAAGTGCTGGATGCCATATACCAGTGACTCTGAACCATTTAGCTTAGCGGGCCTTCCGGCAACTTCGCAAAAATTTTGCTGCAATAATTTGCCCAAATGATTTAGTTCTGCACAATTCCCGTGCGACTTTTTTACCTGCGGCAGAAATCGGCGTTTTATAAGAGGGCATCATTGTACCTTTTGCCATCTTCTAACCTTTCAGTTGGTAAGTAGGTTACCTAGCGATATGCGAAAGGGTATTGATGAC
>JBARNL010000549.1:0-4495 GCA_049802955.1 Candidatus Angelobacter sp. | reverse complement strand
GCCATGGTCGGCGCTAGAAATTAATGCGCTGCAACGCGCTTCCACCGTGATCGTGCAGAAATCACTGAAAGAAGGCTTTGGCCTCACCGTGACCGAAGGGCTGTGGAAAGAAAAACCTGTGGTTGCGGGAGCCGTGGGCGGCATCACCTCGCAGATTGTCCACAAACTTACGGGAGTGCTGGTGCACTCCGTGGAGGGTTGCGCTTACCAGATCCGCTATCTGCTCACGCACCCGGAATTTGCCGAGCAGTTGGGCAAAAACGGCAAAGCGCACGCCCAAGAAAACTTTTTGATTACCGTGAGCCTGAAACGCTGGCTGGTGCTGTTCCAGATTCTGCTGGGCATGGCCAAGCCGAATCCCGTGCTGTAAAAGCAATGTAAAGCACTCTAGCTTACTTTTTCTGGCCACCATACCAGGACTTCCAGGTTCCTGGAAAAGTGCAGCAGCGGCTTTATATCGGGCAGGTCTATGCCAGAGGCTTGCGCCATGGTATTGATGTCAAATTCAGCTTCCGCATCCTGCAACTGCCATGGCAGGTGATGGATGTACGCGCGCAGTACCTGACCTTTATCGATGGCATAGAGGCAATAGCGCTCGGTGAGAAAAGCTTCGATGGAATGGGCGTCGCGGATGCGAGGCGGCGAGGTCGGCCGGTAACGCGCATGCAAATTTGCCGGACGCGGCTCCTGCAGGCGGCTGCTGGTGTATTCAAACGACTCGCCCGACGAACGGACCAGCATGGCAGCATGGAAGTAAGGCAGCTTGTAAGTGGCGCGCGCGCCCAGCACGGCGGGAAGGCTGGCTGCATCCAAGCTGAAAAAATAAACTCCCGGCACGCCTTTGTGGCGAACGTAAGTCCGCACGTTCAGCTCACAGAATTTAGACAGAAACGGCAATGGTGGCGCTAGTCGACCGCGAATGCCGCTCATCCAGAATGGCGTAACCGCGACCCAGGCGCTGCCGTCGTGGAGATCGAGTTCCAGTTCTTGTGGGACTAATGGTCGGATCTTTTCTGGCGGGAGCGGCCAGTGGGCAAAGAGCAGGTCATGCCATTTCTGCTTCATGATCCAGGCCCCGCTGGGCATTGCGATGGGACGGTGCGCGGTTTCAAGCAGGAGCGGATGCATTGCTTGTCATTGTAAATAATAGCCGCGCAAGTGGAGATCAGGCATTTGGACCTATTGGAAAATGCCTGAACAACTCACCGTAGAGTGGACGCAGAACGCGCGGGAAGTGCACTCGATTTCTCCGCGAACGCTGTACTTGCCGCGGCGGACTTTCGCAGTCTAATGTTGTCATCGCGCGAGCGGCATTTTGCTGATATCAAGGGTGTGAATGAATACGCTCAGCAGGCGATTGAAGCCGCTGTTGTCGCGACCATCGTTGTGCAACACTATCAGGCTTATTTTTGTGTGCGTCTCGAACATAATCGCGTTCGTGTATCCTGCGTTTCCGCCCGTGTGACCATAGAAGTTCGCAAGCCCTCCCTTTGGGTACCAGTCAACCGGCGTGAACGACTGGAACCCGATGCCGAACCCTGTTTGAAGGTCGCCACTGCTAATCACGATGCGATTGTAATTGTCATCGAGTTCTTTCGCAGGAAGCACGTTGTCTGGACCAGCGCCCATCTCGAATCTCAGGAACCTGGCAAGGTCGCCGGCGCTGCTGAACAGCCCACCATTGGGTACCGCGTAGCCCAGCCCTTCTCTGTTGATTGCGTCAGGGACGGCTGAACTAAGCTTGCCGTCCTTCAGGACATAGCCGGTAGCCAGCTGGTCGCGGCCATGCGGCATTTCAAAACCCGAGTGTGTCATCTCCAATGGCTGCAGGATATGGTCGCGGATATATTGGGGATAACCCGCGCCAGCGGCACGCGCCAGACATGCGCCGAGCACCGCGTAACCTAGGTTCGAATACTGGAGATGAGTGCCGGGCTCGAACTCGAGGGAGGTGTGCGCCACTACCTGTCTCAACCTCTCGTCCCATTCGCTGATAGGCCCCCGTCTGGACTCTTCCGTTCCGACGGGTCCGATGGGAAGACCGCTCGTGTGCGTCGCCAGTTGCAGAAGTGTGATGGGCGAGGACTTGGGATAAGCTCGTTTCTGAATCGCAGAAATCTCAGGGAAACACTCCTGTGCAGGATCAGACAACCGCATTTTGCCCTGGTGCATGAGTTGCAGCAGCATTAGAGCTGTAAACTGCTTAGTGATGGAATAAATCCGGTACTCCGTGGCTGGAGTCGCAGCGATCTTTCGTTCCACATCGGCGAGTCCGAAGCTCTTGATCCAAAGGACGCCGCTCTTATCGACGATAGCGATCGAGTAGCTGCCATTTTCCGGATCTTTGGTCGCCTCGGTTGCCGTCTTGTCGAGCGCTTCGATTGTGGCCCGAACCGGTTCGGGCAGATCACGTGGTTTTGAAGTTCCTTCTTGGGTCACCATGGTGCATCCCAGCAGCACCAAAACAAGAGCAACTGGAACAGACTTCCTTCCTGCGATCGAAATCGATAACATGATCAAGCCTCCGCACCACAGCAAAAAAAGTGCCTAAAAACCTATTGTAAAAACTAGAATAATATTTTACATCACTATGAGCCTGTATATTATCGATTCTGTTGAGCAATTGATGACCCTCGCCTCCCCTGGGCGCGACGATATAGTCGACGCAGTTGGACTCATTGGGCCATGCAGTGTGCCCGAACTCGCACGGTTCCTCGGACGGACCCATCATGCGCTTTACTACCATGTAAAGGCGCTGCGCGATTGCGGAATCCTACGCGAGCGCTATGTCTCAAAACCGGGCAGGAAGAAGACAGCCACGTATGACCTGCCGGGCCGCCCCATGTCGATCCGTTACAAAGTCGACAGTGAAAAGCAGCGCCGGGCTGTGATTGCCCTGGCTCAAATCCGTCTTCGGGGTGCGCTTCGCGGCTTCGTTCGGGGTTGCCGTCCGGAAATCGCGGTTACTTCCGGCTTGCGGCGCAATTTATGGGTAGCACGCTGGAAAGGATGGCTATCCGACTCCGAGTTGGAGCAGGCAAATCGCTATCTGCACAAAATACTTGACCTCTTTCGGCATGGCGGATCGCGAAAAAGCGGCCGTCGTCCTCATGAATTCACGTTTGCGTTGGCGCCCATACTAGGGCTCAACGAGCAATCAAGAATTCCAGGCTACAGCTCCGGCAGTGGCGGAAAAAAATAGTCTCGGCTCGCAGCCATGCCAGTGGCAACAATCAAGCCGTCCCCGCAAATCGAACGGAACTCACCAGGAGATTCCGTGCGATTCTGAGCCATTTAGAATTCTTCCGTGGCCACCATCTTTACCATTGGGCACTCCACGCGCGACCTCGCGGATTTCTCTTCTGTCCTGCAGGCGCACGACATTCGCGTGCTGGAAGACATCCGCGCATTTCCCATGTCGCGCCGCCACCCGCATTTCAATCGTGAACACCTGGAGCTGTGGCTGCCGGAGATCGGCTGCGAGTACGTCTGGGAAATAGATATGGGCGGACGGCGCGGCAAGCAGATGCCGCCGGACGAGTCGCCCAACATCGCGTTAAGAAATCCATCGTTCCGCAACTATGCCGATTACATGCTGTCAGACAAGTTTGCGCAGGCCATTCAAAAGCTGGTAGAACGCGCCGAGAAAGCCCATACCGCTATTATGTGCGCGGAGCAGCTTTATTTTCGCTGTCATCGCATGCTGGTTTCAGACTATCTGGTGGCCCATGGTCACACGGTCTTGCACATCATGAACGCAAAGCCGCCGAAACAGCACGTCCTGACCAAAGAAGCGCGCATGATCGACGGGCGGCTGGTTTATCGTGGTGACTATCTTTTGTGAACAGGAGTGGGCCGCGAATTTACGCGAAGGTACGCGAATTAAATCACAAGGATAAAATGCATATTCGCGCTGTTCGCGTTTATTCGCGGCTAAGCTTGCCTTTGCGTCCTCTACGTCCTCTGCGGTACAAATGTTCTGGTAATCCATGTCCGCAAACAATGCAGCCCGGCTGCTCAACCAACTGGAACAGGCGCGCAGCCAGATTGGCACACTGAAAGAGCGGGAACTTCTCCGCGTGCTCAGCGACGCCAACCGCGCCACGTTCGGCAAAGACGCGAAATCTCTGATTCGATTTCATGATCTGCTCTTGTTCTTCCGGGCCTTTCCCGCCGGGGCAATGGTGTTGCGACTGGCTGAGAAACTGTTGACAACCTTTGAACCCAAAGTCAAAGCCATGCTGGCCGCAGGCGGCAACGTTGATGATTTTGCGCCGGAAGAAGCCGTGGGGATTGCTGGGACGGTGGTAGAGGCGACGTTTAGTTATCCCATGGTCTGCTGGCTGGAGCAGCGCCATGCCAAATCCATCTCCATTCAATGGGACGATTATGAGCGCGAGACGCAGCGCGCGGTGATCTGGCCGCGATTCTTTCCGCTGATGGAAGAAGATTCCCTGACGGAAGCCAACGTCCCGTATCTCGACTGGCTTAAGGC
>JBARNL010000548.1:0-5003 GCA_049802955.1 Candidatus Angelobacter sp. | reverse complement strand
ATTGTTCAGGTAGGTTCTGCGCTCGCCTATCGCAGCATACCGCTCCAAGCTGCTTATTGTGCCGCCAAGCACGCAGTGCTGGGATTTTTCGCCTCGTTGAGGACAGAGCTTAAGCACGACCACAGTAATGTGAACACCGTGATGGTGCAAATGCCCGCCCTCAATACGCCGCAGTTTGGCTGGGTGAAGAGCCGGCTGCCTCATAAGGCGCAACCAGTTCCACCGATCTTTCAGCCCGAAGTGGCAGCTCGCGCCATCTACTATGCCGCTCATCATCCCAGCCGCCGTGAGTATTACGTTGGCTTCTCTACGGTGAAAGCGATTTTTGGCAACAAGCTCATTCCCTCTCTGGCCGACGACTATCTTGCGCGCACTGGATATGATTCACAGCAGCACGATGGTCCGGAAGACCCGACCCGGCCGAACAATCTCTGGCAGCCTGTCCCAGGCGATCACGGCGCTCATGGGACCTTTGATGAACGGGCGCATTCCTTCAGCCAGGAACTTTGGGCTGAGACGCACCCCAGAATCCTGCTAACGGCAGGACTGATTTTAGCGGCAGCCGCGTTTGGCTGGCGCGAAATGACTAAGTCTTCTTCGCGGAAGCAAAAAGAATTCCGGCGTGATCAGGTTGATCTGGCTCAATTGCACTCTGAAGGGTTAGGAACTGGCACTTAAAGACTTTCGTGGACAAGATTGAGTCTTAGGTCGGCTGCAAGTGTTGACTGCAAGCAAGGCCCCGATGATTGCGAGTTCCTCTGGTCGCCTGCGTTCTTGCAGTCGACCTAAGAGTCTGCAAGCCTGTCGCGGTGAAGCTTACCTGCCCAATTACTTCAGCTCAGTAATGATCGCGCGCTGTTTTCCGTTCATTAAAGTTTCAGTGTGCGTGCGGTCGCGCTGGTTGAACCGGACAGTCCCGGTCGTATATTTATTCACAACTTCTTTTCCGTCCGGAGTCGTCGATTTCAGATCGCCATTCTCCAGAAACACCACGACTACGTCTTTATCATGGAAGTGCATTGGCGTAGCGACGCCCGGAGCCCAAGTGGAATCCCACACGATCACGCGGTCATTCTCGAAGAGCTTTTTCGTGCCAGGCCGCGGAAAAGCGAGTGGGTAGCCGCTCTTGTTTTCTATCGCAGGGACTGGATGATCTTTTAAGTCAATCACAAACGAGCGTTTCGTGATATTCGGCTCCGTTCCTTTAGGCACAAATGCCGCGCTGCCTGACAGGGAAACCACAACAGCGTCAGTCGGCTGGACGGGCGCGGAGCCGGAAATGTCCTGAACGGTGACGCGGTCGTTATCGATGATTGGTTTGGTCGCCTTTTGCATACCGGCCTGGAACAGCATCATGCAGAGCAGCAATAATTGGACCATGGAACCACCTTTCAGATAGACGCAAGGTCAATTGAAATACCGGGACAATATACCGCAAACGCTGCCCAAAGCTCCGCTATTTATGGCTTTAAGGATTGCTCGCTGCAAGTCGCATTGCCGCCGAGACATGAGGAATGGTGTGTTTTGCAAACTGATACCCAATCACAATCAAAATCCTTGATTGGCATTTTACGCAATTTGCGTGATAATTTACGCATTATGCGTAAGGATTCAAAACTCGCAGCACTATTTCCTGAAATACGGCAAGGAGTACTTCGTGCCACGATCATGAATCCGGATCGATGGTGGTATTTATCAGAATTGGCCACCCACTTGGGAACTACTCCGTCGAGCCTCCAGCGGGAGCTATCTTCATTAGTAAGGAGCGGCATTCTTCAACAGCAACGGGAAGGGGGCCGCCGCTATTTCCGAGCGCAAGATCAGGCGCCCATATTTCCCGAGTTACAACGTCTCTTTGAAAAAACGTATGGAACTGTGGCTACGCTTAGAAGCCTATTGCAACCTTTCGGAGAAAAAATATTCCTTGCATTTCTTTTTGGTTCGATAGCGCGTGGCGAGGAACACGCCTTAAGTGATATAGATCTGATGGTGATCGGAAATATCGGCTTGGCGGATTTGTCGCCAACCTTGAGAAAAGCCGAGGCCCGGCTGGGTAGGGATATAAATGTGATGAACTATTCTAGCTCAGAGTTTCTGGAGAGAATCAGAGAGAAAGACCATTTCTTGGATAATGTTTTGAAGAGTGCAAAGGTATTTGTGAAAGGCAATGAAAGTGACTTGGACAACCTTGCTGGCAGGCAAAAAAGCGCAAAGGCACACGACCTCAAAGAACGAGCTGGACGACATGCGCGAGTTGATCGCTCGTGATCTCAAAGATGCAAGTGTGACTGAAATTTCAGCGGATCGACGGTTCGCAACTGCTTATAATGCTGCCTTGCAGACAGCAAACATGGCTGTCGCATGCGCTGGATACCGCATTTCAAGCATAACTGGTCATCATAAAATTGCCCTCGAAAGCGCGAAGATGGCACTCGGAAAAGCAGCCAACAAATATGCAGACTATTTCGAAACCTGCCGGCGCAAGCGCAATATGATTGATTACACCCGGCCGCGGATGGCCACTGATACAGAAGCTAAGGAAGCAGTGCAAAGGGCCCGAGAATTTGTTGAACTTGTAGAAAGCTGGATCACGAAGAATTACCCGGCCCTCAAGAAATGAAATTTGAATAGTCTATCTAGACGCAATTATGTTCTCCTTCCCAACAATACTTTGCAAATTAAGCTCGCCTCTTCAATTGTGTTAGACTGCGCTCAATTTCTTTCTGAGGTTTGTTCCGGTGCTGCTGGAGCTGCGCGTCGAAAATTATGCCGTAATTGACAGCCTGGCGGTAGAGTTTGCCCCTGGACTGAACCTGCTCACGGGCGAAACCGGCGCAGGCAAGTCCATTCTGATCGACGCCCTGTCTCTATTGTTAGGCGACAAAGCTTCCACAGACATGATTCGCCATGGCGCCGAAAAGGCTGTGGTGAGCGGCGTGTTTGAGGCCGATGAAAAGCGACTGCGGCGACTGCTGGAAGAGAATGGGATTGAGCCAGAAGGAAATCAGGTAATCGTAAAGCGCGAAATTGCTGCAGGCGGCAAGGGGCGCGTCTTTATCAATAACCAGCCCGCCACGGTGGCTCTGCTGCGGGCTTTGGCTCCGGCGCTGGCTTCGATCCACGCGCAGAATGAAACGATCCTTGCTTTCGATGAAGGGGCGCGTCTGGGACTGCTCGATACTTACGCCGGCCATGATCTCAGCGAGCTCGCAGAAAAGCACACTGCCTGGATCGAGGTGCGCGAGCGGCTGGCGCAACTGGATCGCGATGAGCAGGACCGCTTGCGCATGGCTGATCTCTGGAGCTTCCAGCGCAAAGAGATTGAAGGGGCGAAGCTGCATCCGGGCGAAGACCAGAAGCTGGAGACCGAGAAACGCGTCCTGGCCAACTCGGAAAAACTTTTTGGCGCGGCCACGGCTGCTTATCAGGTTTTGTATGAAGACGACGCTTCGGCGCTGACGCAGATCTCCGCCGCGCGAAAGCAATTGGAAGAGCTGGCGCGTTTCGATGAGAAGTTTCTGGACGTTCTGGCGTCATTGGAATCGGCCAAGGTGGGGATTGAGGACGTGAGCGCCACCGCCCGCGATTACGCCGATGGAATCGACGCATCGCCCGAGCGGCTGGCGGAAGTGGAAGACAGATTGGCATTGCTGGATCGACTCAAGCGCAAATATGGCAAGACCGTGGATGAAGTGATTGCCTATGGCGAAGAGGTCGCGCGCAAGCTGAATGAGCTGGAAAATCGCGAAGACCTGGTGCGCGAGCTGAAGAAACAGCTCACGGCAGCGGCGGCAACATATTTGGCGGCGGCGCAGACCGTTTCCAAGCGGCGTTACAGTGCGGCACGGGAGTTGCAGAAATTGGTGGAGGCGGAAATCAATCAGCTGGCCATGAAAGCGCAGTTCAGGATTGAAGTCTCCGGTTCGGACGAGCCGGCCAACTGGACCGCATCTGGTTTTGATGGCGTGACTTATAGGATCTCGCCGAATCCCGGCGAGCCGCTGAAGCCGGTGGAACAAATTGCCTCGGGCGGCGAGCTTTCACGCGTGATGCTGGCGCTCAAAGCCACCATTGAGGCAGGGAAGAAAAGCAAAGGCGGAACACAGCGCACATTAGTCTTCGACGAGATTGATACCGGCATTGGCGGACGCGCAGCGGAAGCCGTGGGCAAGAAGCTGAAGTCGCTGGCGCGAGCGAACCAGGTTTTATGTATTACTCACCTGCCACAGATCGCGTCGTTTGCGGACCATCATTATCTGATTGAGAAACGCGAGAGCGGAGGAAGGACAAAGACGCTTGTCCGCGCGCTCAGTGCGGCAGAGCAGACGGAAGAAATTGCGCGAATGCTAAGCGGCGAAAAGTTAACCGAGACATCGCGCCAGCACGCGGAGCAGTTGCTAAAAGCGAACGGATAGGACTGGGCCTGCCGCTCAAAGTACAATTCTCTTTAACCGCCTACCAAACTCATCGGCCATTCTCCGATTTCTGTGCAGGCAAGCTGCTGTCAGCGCGTTTCGGCTGCAACGGAAGCTGCGGAAGGTCATCGCGCAGATCGATCCGGGCCAACTCACCAGCATATTTCGGGTCGGCAGATGGCCTGTAGTGCACAACCGCGCGAATCCCATTGATGTGCAGGCAGGAGCTAAAGTGGTCTCTGCCCCACCACAAAGTGTCAGAATATCCGACTCCGAACCCGCCTTTCGGCTGAAATGCGAGCTCGTGCCCGTCCTTCTCGATGACAAGGGTATATTTCTGGTCTTCGTCTTCTGCGCTATGGCCACAATGCACCGATTTCACGGGGCCTTCTACAACCTGAGTTCCGGCGACCACAGAGGAAGTCATCTCTTCTCCGGAAGGCCGTTGCGCCGCAGGTATGTTGTTCCATAGTTCAAGAGCTTCATCGTGATCTGGGCCCGACCATCGAGTGGCCACAAAGCGGGCAAAACCTGCCGCTTCCTTCTCTCGGCCCATCATTTGCAGTATCCGTCCGCTCAACAGATGGT
>JBARNL010000547.1:0-1854 GCA_049802955.1 Candidatus Angelobacter sp. | reverse complement strand
GCCCCATAACAGCCAATAGGGCGATCCAGGGCGCAACCAATACTCAGCTCTCTGGCCCGGGAAGCGTTCAGGTGGATGGAGCAGGACGTCTTGTGGTGAGCAACGCTTCATCAGGCAGCATTACGATTTATGCGAATGCTGCCACGGCCGATAATGACGTAGCTCCAGTTGCTGAGATATTTGGAGCTAATACAGGCCTTTCTGTGCCAGACCAGATCTTCGTTGACACTACAGGAACTGGAACTTTGTATGTCGCTGATCCAGGAGCTGCCAGAGTTGCCGCGTTTGCCAATTTGAACACGGCCAATGGCAATATCAATATAGCGCCAACGCGTTTCATTGGCGGCGCGGCTACAGGGATCACCGCGAGCGGCCAACTAGGTATAGCGTTCGACGGTACACGGTAGGCTCTTTAGAACCCTCAACTGAGCTTTATCGAACCACTCCGTGCATCGGAGAACTTGCCGTGGCATAGAGCTTGCGCGGCATTCTGCCGGCCAGATAAGCTGCGCGTCCGGCAATCACCGCGTGCTTCATGGCTTCCGCCATCAGCACAGGGTCTTCCGCGTGCGCAATCCCGGAATTCATCAGCACGGCATCGGCTCCCAGTTCCATGGCTATTGCTGCGTCGGAAGCTGTCCCCACCCCCGCATCCACAATCAACGGAACTTCCGTGATCATTTCCCGCAGGATCTGGATGTTTGCCGTGTTCTGAATGCCCATCCCGCTCCCGATAGGGGCGCCCAACGGCATGATTGCGCTAGCTCCCGCATCCAGGAGGCGTTTCGCCACCACAATGTCATCTGAGGTATAGGGAAGCACGGTGAACCCTTCTTGCACCAGGATGCGAGTGGCTTCAATCGTCGCCTGAACATCGGGATAAAGCGTTTTCTGATCGCCAATGACCTCGATTTTTACCCAGTCTGAAAGTCCAACCTCTCTGCCCAGCCGGGCCGCGCGGATGGCTTCGTCTGCCGTGTAACAGCCCGCCGTGTTAGGAAGAAGAAAGTACTTTTTAGGATCGATAAAATCCAGCAGCGATTCCTTGCTTCGATCCAGGTTGACCCGGCGCACGGCTACCGTGACCATCTCCGCGCCACTGGCTTCAATGGCGCGGGCAGTCTCATGTCCAGATTTGTATTTGCCCGTGCCGACAATCAGGCGTGAACGGAATTGCCGGCCAGCAATGATGAGAGAATCCATGAAGTTAATTGTAAATTGGGCAACAGAAAACTGCCGATTATTCAAATGCCGCTTTGCATTTCGGAACAAAGGTCTCAGTTAGACTTTCAGTTATTTCGAGCATTAAAAGAATCATGAAAATAGCTGCACAAAAACTACGAAGAACCTCAGATGCTGATTGTGGCATCCTTCCTGAAAATCTTGTATGCATGAATTCGCCTTTCTCATCTGTAGCCTTCTTTGTTGCACCTACAAGTTCTTTGACTCGATTTTTGTGGTGGGACTCGGATAGGGTCGCTTTGGAAACAGAATGCGCAAAATCATTTCTGACTTTACGCAGCATTTGTAATGCATGCTCAATATCGTTATCGATTAGGTTTAAACGATGAGCAAGAGCTATCTTTGCTGAAAAAGTGCCCAAGGGACGGTCAGGGTCGAACAAATTATCCGATCCTCCTCCACTATGGCGCATCGCTTTTCGCAAAAGCTTTTCGAGTTCAACGTCGATTCGCGCAGCCCCTAATACGACCGCAGCACGTTCTCCTTCACTAGCTAGTTCTTCCATGAATTTTGATGCCTCGTCGACAAGCTGATTTAATTGCGGCTTTGGAAGGTTCGCTCGATTGGAACTTAGAGTCATACAAATTTCAGCCTACCGGCGCGGTCTCAATG
>JBARNL010000546.1:0-3132 GCA_049802955.1 Candidatus Angelobacter sp. | reverse complement strand
CCACCCCGACGGAAAAATCGATTTCAAATTTGAAGAGATTAAAAAATCAGACACGCCGCCTGTCATCAGCCAGCGCTATACGCCGCAATTCGTGGATTTCTGCTTTGACAAGAACACGGCATTCCATGAAGTGGCAGAGCCGCCGCACAAATGAATTTTTGGGAGCAGGTAGATAAGCGTTTGATAAACGAAGCTGGAACTTTTTAAAAATCGCAGCGCTCGTCAGCGGCTGGTCGACTCAAAAATAAAACTCTTCTTCAATCCGTGATATGCATTTTTTTGTTGACAATGCAACATCGGTACCTCAATATCTTGTATGTAAGCATTCAACGGTACAATTCGTTGGGCTTCGAAAAGGTGAGATCGGGCTCCAAAGCAACTAAATCTTCTTAAGGAGGCATTCAACTCATGGCAACGAAGAAAAAAGCAGCCAAGAAAAAGAAGAAAAAGTAGCAGATTAGCGGAGCCAAGTCTCCGTGAAATTCACAAGGGAAAATAGTTATGACGGGTGTTCATCGGAACACCCTTTTTTATTGGCTTTTCCTTATTTCCCATATGGGCAATGCACAAAAAGCGACTCATACTGAACTGTCATGCAACTCTCGCGGCCCTCTAATACAATTTCAATATGTCCATGACGACGCGAGCCGGAGCTCGCACAATCCGCAAATCATTTTTTTTCTTTTGTGCCATTCTTCTTCTTGGCGGAACCCTGAGCCGTGCGCAAGGCGACAACGACAAGAACGATGCCGTTCAGGCTGGCGGCGCCGACGATATTATTTCCTTTCTCAATCAAACCATTGTGTGGTCAAGGCAGATCACTGCCGAGCAGCAACTGGTGAACGAACCTAGTGATGCGCTTTTTCTCAATGACAGCCGGCAGGTGGCCGATCAGGTGGTAAAGCTTGCTTTTGACTTTGCCCGGGCGCGCGCGCAGGCATTGGCCAGCCAGACCGATAATTCCGCCAGCCGCTCCCAGGCGACGTCCCCGTATCAAAGGCTGATCGATTCAGCCAACAAGGCTGACCAGCAGGTAAAGGGCCTGCAACAAGAACTGGATAATTTTCATCAGCAGTTGCTGACTGCCACGGGCAAAAAACGCACCACTTTGCTTGCAATAATTTCAGAGACTGAAGGCGAGCTCCAGTTGTTCCAGACGCGCCGCGATACCTTGCGCGCCATGCTTCAGTTCGCTACCGGAACGGCATCAAGCGGTCTGGGCTCAGGCAGCCTGCTCTCACAGATAGAAGAATTGGCGCGCACCGTACCCGTAGCATCGGTCGAGAACAAGGAACAAACCGGTTCAGGCACCACCTCCGCGAACAATTCCACTTCACCGGCGGTGGTCGCTTCACGGGAACGCAAAGAAGCGCCTACGGGCATTCTGGCATTGGCCACAGATTTATTTTCGCTTCGGCGCAAGCTGCGTGCGCTGGAAGACAATCTGGAGCAGACGGAAGAGCTCTCCCAAAGCTCGAAAGATCTGCGCGCGCCGCTGGTGGCAAAGATCAAAGATCTTACGCAAAAAGGCGACGATGTTGCAGGCCAGCCGGATTCACAAGATCCAAAGGTGCTGGCACAGCAAAGAAAAGATCTCGATGCGCTCACCGCGCAATTCAAGCAAGTATCAGCCAGTTTGCTGCCGCTGGGCAAACAGTCAATCCTGCTGGATATTTACAAGCGCACGACTACGAATTGGCATAGTGCCGTCGACAGCCAGTACAAGGCTGAACTCAAGGGATTGCTGTTGCGCCTGGCCGTGCTGGCGATCGTTCTCGGCGTAGTGCTGGGCGTATCGGAAGTGTGGAAACGGGCAACGTTTCGCTATGTGCCTGACGTGCGCCGGCGGTACCAGTTTCTGCTGATTCGCCGGATTGTTTTGTGGTGTTTGACGGCCATCATCATTGCAATCGCTTTTGCCAGCGAACTTGGCGCGGTAACTACCTTTGCCGGCTTGTTGACCGCGGGCATTGCTGTGGCACTGCAAAATGTCATTCTCTCGATTGCCGGTTATTTTTTCTTGATCGGAAAATACGGTGTTCGGGTAGGTGATCGCGTCAACATCGTCGGTGTTACGGGGGACGTTGTTGATATTGGCCTGGTGCGGCTGCAGTTGATGGAAATTACAGGCGGTCCTTCCCCGGCTCCCACCGGACGTGTCGTCGCTTTTTCGAATGCAGTAGTTTTCCAGGCCAGCTCCGGAATGTTCAAACAGATTCCAGGCACTAACTTTCTTTGGCATGAGATCACGCTCACGCTCGACGCCAAGGGCAATTATCGCCAGGTGGAGCAGCGCATGATAGAGGCTGTGAACAAAGTTTTCGCCGAGTATCGTGACAAAATGGAGTTACAGCGCCGGAACGTCGAGCGTTCATTGAATTCCACCATCACGGCGTTTTCCCCGGAGAGCCGTTTGCATCTGACACAAACCTCATTGGAAGTGGTAATTCGTTACCCGGTGGAAATGGGCAGTGCCGGCGAGATTGACAATCGCGTGACGCGGGCGATTCTGGACGCATTGGAGGCTGACCCGAATTTGCGGCTTCATGTTTCCGCAGGCCCTACCATCAGGGCGGAAGAAGCGCCGGCTGAGCCGGTTAAAAGCTAGCGCTCACGAAGTTGGGCGAGCATGGGCGCGAATGGTAGGGGATAATAAAGCTATCCGCAGTTTTAATGCTCAACTCGGCCGCGCATTGGGTAACGCCTGCGCCAGATCCTGGTCGTTGTGAATCGTTGGAGGCACACGCGTGAAGACTGTTTTTGTGGTTGGCGCAGGACCAGCCGGGATGTTTGCCGCCCAGAAGATCGCGCAGGGCGGCCATGAAGTTATCATCCTGAACCGCGACATCAAGCCCGGCGGCCTGGCTGAGTACGGCATCTATCCCACCAAAGACAAGATGAAGATTGGCTTGCGCAAGCAGTTTGCCAAGGTGCTGGGCCTTCCTAATGTGCATTACTTCGGCCATGTTCCTGTCTCCAGCCAGGCGCGGGTTTCGATTCCCGATTTGCAGCAGTTCGGGCCTTCAGCAATTGTCTTTGCCGTTGGCGCGCAGGGAACAAAGAAGCTGGGCCTTCCCGGCGAAGAGGTCACAGGCGTTTATGCGGCCAAAGATTTTGTTTACAGCTATAACC
>JBARNL010000545.1:0-6554 GCA_049802955.1 Candidatus Angelobacter sp. | reverse complement strand
TGCCGGAGCAGGTGAATTGGATCCACTGGTCTTCTGATTTTTCCCAGTAGAGCGGCGCTTTCCAGCGGTGTGTTTGCACGGCCTTCCAGCCGTCAGAAAGCCAAAGCTCAGAGCGCGAATAGCCGGCGTCCTCCACGAAAGAAAGATATTCGCCGCAGGTGGCCAGGCGCATGGCAAAGCGGAACGGACGCAGAAAAACTTTGTGCCGCGAACCTTCATTGTCGAAATAAAATTGCTCGCCTCCCGCGCCGATCTCATACAGGCCTTCAGGATAAAGCTGCGGTTTCTGTTGCGACACACCGTCAGTGGAAGGCGCTGCGGCTGCAGCCTGGTAAGCCGGATGCAGCGGGTTGCTCCAGAACCCATGCTTGATATCGGTAACGATCAATTCCTGGTGCTGTTGCTCATGGTTCAGGCCGAGCGTAACAAGTTTCTGCGCTTCCGCGGCGACCGAGCCTGATTGCAGCAGCTTGAGCATGTGCTCGTCAACGTGGGCGCGATACTTGCGGATTTCTTCCAGCGCGGGACGCGAAAAAGTGTTGCGCAGAGCCTTTTCCGGCTGCTGGCCTACCGCGTTGTCATAGGAATTAAAGAGGTCGCGAAACTGAGGATGAAAAGGCCGGTATCCCGGTAGATGGCTGGAAAGAATAAACGTCTCAAAGAACCAACTGGTATGCGCCAGATGCCACTTGGCCGGGCTCGCTTCCGGACACGACTGCACCATTAAATCCTCCGGAGTCAGCGGAGCGGTGAGCGCATCGGTCTGCTGGCGCACGGAACCATACTGGCTGGCGAGCGAGGCCAGGGCGCGTTCTTCCGCCGATGCGGGCGGGAAGGTCAAAACCGATTTCAGGTGCGCCATATGGGACTCCTGTCCTCCAAGCAACGCAGGGCAGACATACTAAATCTTTGGCCCATGATTTGCACCTGTGGGCACAGGCAAGGCAAAAAGACCGTCCAGATATGATGCGCGGGGCTGAATCAAAGTTTCGGCAATATGTGGGCCTATATTGCCAGTTGCTGGATGCTTTTCAAGCAATCCTTCCTCGAAATGCAGGAATCCATCATAAGAGGAGGGAATCCCATGCCTATCGATCCTGTCTGCAAAATGGAAGTCAGCATTGCCGATGCCGCTGCCAGCCACGATTATCACGATGAAACACTTTATTTTTGCTCCATTGACTGCCTGCATAAATTCGAGCGCGACCCCGCCGTTTACATGGACGACATGAGCGACGAAGAACGGATCGCCTAGTTTAGGAAGGAAAATCAGCTTCATTTTGTGCGTGCCTTTGCGACATGCTCGCTGAGTTTCTGGGTGGCCAATTTTCGTCGTCTGCATCATCTTTGGCGGTGACGGTTTTATTCTCACTTTCCTGCCTCTTACCCTGCTGGTGAGTGGTGCGGAAACCGGGGGAAACCGTAAACCACAGCAAAACGATGTAAAATATAAGGTTCTCTCACATCATCCGCTCTCCTCTGTGAGCGCAAAAGGAAATTATTTATGGCGACCCTGCTGGATATATCTGAACCCCATCTGCATGTGCCCACCACTCCGTTTAAAAACGAGCCGCTCACCGACTTTGGCAATGCCGAAAACGCACGCCGCATGAAAGCTGCTTTGAGCAAAGTCCGCGCGGAGCTGGGACGCGAATATGACATGGTGATCGGCGAGAAGCTGATCAGGACCACGGAGAAGATCAAGAGCGTGAATCCGGCCAAGCCGAGTGAGGTTGTTGGGGTGTTCCAGAGCGCGGGACGCGAGCACGTGGAGCCGGCGATCCAAGCCGCGCAGCAGGCGTTTGAGACGTGGAAGCGCACCACCGTGGAACAGCGCGCGTCATTACTTCACACGGTGGCCGGCATGCTGCGGGAGCGCAAATTTGAGTTTGCCGCGTGGATGGTCTTTGAAGTGGGCAAGAACTGGGCGGAAGCCGACGCCGACGTGGCCGAGACTATCGACTTTGCCGAGTTTTACGCGCGCGAAGCGCTGCGGCTGGCGCAGGCCAAAACGCCCACACAACTTCCCGGAGAGGCTGACCGGCTGATCTACATTCCGCTGGGCGTGGCTGCGGTGATTCCGCCGTGGAATTTCCCGTGCGCCATTATGGCCGGCATGACCATGGCCGCGATTGTGACCGGAAACACCGTGGTGCTGAAGCCTTCACACGATTCACCGGCGATTGCCGCGAAGTTTTTTGAGCTTTTGCAGGAAGCGGGCATGCCGGATGGCGTGGTGAATTTCTGTCCCGGATCAGGCTCAAGCTTTGGCGCCGGGCTGGTGGAACATCCGCTCACGCGTTTTGTGGCCTTTACCGGATCGAAAGAAGTGGGCCTTGACATTAATCAGCGCGCGGCCAAACCGCAGCCGGGACAGAAGTGGATCAAGCGCACGATTCTTGAAATGGGTGGCAAGGATTCAATCATTGTTGACGCCGATGCGAACCTTGACGCGGCCGTTGAAGGCGTGGCCCAGGCAGCGTTCGGCTTTCAGGGACAGAAATGCTCAGCCTGCTCGCGCGCCATTGTGGACGAAAAAATTTATGACGTGTTTCTGGAGCGGCTGAAAGATCGCGTTGCAAAAATTACGCTCGGCGATCCCACGGAGAACCAGCCGATGGGCCCAGTGGTAAGCGAGAAAGCTATGAAGAGCATTCTGAACTACATTGAAGTCGGCAAGAAAGAAGGCCGGCTGATTCATGGCGGCGGCCGCGCGACGGAAGCAGGCGACGGTTATTTCATTCAGCCCACGGTGATTGCCGATATTCCGCCGATGGCCCGCATTTCCCAGGAAGAAATTTTTGGGCCGGTGCTGGCGGTGATCAAGGCGCGCAATTTTGAAGATGCACTGGCCATTGCCAATAACACTGAATTCGGGCTTACCGGCGCGGTGTACAGTACGTCACGCGAGAAGCTGGAGCGGGCGCGCACGGACTTCCATGTCGGCAACCTGTATTTCAACCGCAAATGCACCGGTGCCATGGTGGGCGCGCATCCCTTTGGCGGATTCAACATGTCCGGCACAGACTCAAAAGCCGGGGGCCCGGATTATCTGCTGTTGTTCACGCAGGCAAAATCCGTGGCGGAAAAAATCGGCGATGCCGGTCCGATTTCTGACGACATGAGCCGGAAGGGCGAGGAATCGCGCTAGTTGGCGGATCGAGACCTTCGCTTTCTGTCATCCTGAGCGCAGCCGGAGCGCGATGCGACGGCGAAGTCGAAGGATCCCGAGGATGCATTTTGTCGCCACGCCGCCTCAGGGAGTTCTACCGAAACATTTTGGAGAGAACGCCTTGATGCAAACAATTATGTTCGACGCTCTCTCGGGATCCCTCGACTTCGCGCAATGATTTAATCAAGGAGACAGCCTCATCGCTGCGCTACGCTCGGGATGACAAGTATTAAGGCGTCTTAATCCCAAAGCTGCTGCTCCTCCGCGTTAAGAATATTTAAGTTCGCTTGTTGGCGTGAACCTCCGGCCTGCTGGTGTGCGTCTTATCCAAACAGAGCACATAAATTCCAGCAAGGAGAGTTTCACGCGATGAGGAGTAAGTCTGTCCTATCCGCAGTAGCATTCGTTGCATTCATCTTTTTGGTTATAGCCTCGGGCTTTGCCCAGGACTTTAAGTCTGAAGTGAGCGTTCAGGGCACGGCAAACCTGCCCAAAAATTCCACCAACATTGATATCCCGCATGACGCAACCAAGAGCGGCGGCTTTCTCATTGGCTATCGTTACCACCTCAACCCGTGGTTCGCCGTGCAGGGCGACTACGGCTATACGCGAGACACGCAGAAGTATTTTGATCCATTCTTTGGCGAGACAGATATTCAGGCCAACATCCACCAGCTTACGGGCGAAGCCGTGATTACCGCGCCTTCGTCCAGCCGCGTGCGGCCTTACGGGCTGGCCGGAATCGGCGGAGTTTTCTTCCGTCCTTCGAACTCGCTGAATAATTCATTTGTCGGTGTGGGCAACAATACGGGCAACAATCAGACGAAACCGGCGTTTGTTTACGGCGGCGGCGTTGATTTTGATCTCACCAAATACATGGCATTCCGAGCGGAATACCGCGGCCTGGTGTTCAAGATTCCAGATTTCCAGCTCCCTGGCCTGGCCAGCGATAATTTCACCCATCTGGCCCAGCCGTCGGTCGGTCTGGTTTGGCGATTCTAAGGACTGGCAATTCTAAGTTTGAAGCCGTTAATTAGGGAGGCTCTAAGCTAAGTCGAGCGCGATTTCGGCCAGAGTTCCTGCTTTAGGGCACTGGCCGGAAGTTCAGTTCGTCGGCGCGCATCAGGAACTAAGGTTCGGGCGAAAGAATGTTAAAGTACAGAGAAAACGCAGGGATTATTTGACTTCAGCATCATCGCTGCTTGAGAATAGGGCCAGTTCTTTAGCTGCCATTCCGCAGCTATTATTTTCCGAAGGCGCGCCCGAAATCAAAAGCGCGTCAGCGTTAGGGATGTTCCCACTATGGCCAGGATCCTTTGCGTCGACGATGAACCGCATGTTGTTACCTTGAAGTGCGCCATCCTCGAATCTGCCGGACACACAGTTACCGCTTCCACATCGGCTCGCGACGCGATGGAAAAACTCCAGAGCAACACCTATGATGCCGTCGTTACAGACTGGCGTCTGGGCGATGCCAATGGCCGCGCCGTGGTGCAGGCCGCAAAAAATAACAGCAGCATGCCAGTGGTAGTTGTGTCGGGCTATGTGGCGGAAGCGTTCCAGGCCGCCGAGCCGCTGGCCGATTTATATCTGGAGAAGCCGGTCAATCCTGAAGAACTTGTGACTATCGTGAACGAACTGTTGAAAAGCAGTGAGCGCGCGACTTCGCACTGATTCTGTCGCTCCGCTCCACACTTGAGCCGTTTTGCGGACGTCTTAGCCCGCCGGAGAAATCCTGAGCGAGCGCAGCGAGTCGAAGGATCTCTCCCCCAAAGATCTAGACTTTAACCAAGATTCGATTGCGCCTGTTGCTTGCGGCTCGGGCAGCTCGGCCCTCGCAGCTTAACTGCAAATCAACGCGAAACACGCGAATCATAGAAGAATATTATTCTCCTGCATGTCTTATCAGCTTCCTCCAAATTCTTTGACCCTCCTCTCAATTCGTGTCCATTAGCGTGCATTCGCGGTTGAATTGCTCGCATACTGCTGCAGCAGCTCATCCACCTCTGTGTAGCCACATGGAAAATCCAGGCCGCTGATCGAAGCTCCAGCCTTCAACAGCGCGTCCACTGATTCAGGCGAGCGCCGGTTCATCCAATGGGAATCCACGCAGGCTTTCACGGCAAGCATGAGCGGTGTTCGGGCTTTTGCGTCTTGCGCGTTTACATTTGCACCGCGCTCAATCAGCAGCTTCACTGTCTTGGGCCATGCTTTCCACGCGGCAACGTGCAACGCTGTGCTGTTTTTTGCGATGTCGAAGTAAGGATCGCCGTCGTAAAGCGCGTCGACTGGCACCCCGATATCGAGTAGATTTTGAACGCCTTTGGTGTTTCCGTTTCCGGCAAACTCAGCCAGCAGCGTGTTCCCTTCAGCCAGAAGTTCTCTGATAGCCACGAGACCACTGGTAGCCATGACTTTGCTGACAGCTAGACGTTCGCCAGACTTCGGCAGTCTTGCAAGCTGAAATTGTTCAGCAAAAGCTCGGGCGCCCGCCACGCCGCCTCTTGCCGCACAGACGCTTACGATGAGATGTTCCACGCCATCGTATAACATTGGCATGGGGAATCCACGCCGTGCGAATGTCCAGAGCACGTCGCTCCTGCCTCTTCGCGCTGCCATTGCGATGGCTGACTTTCCGTCTGCTTCATTCTTCAAGGTCGGATCAGCTCCATGGTCCAGCATCAAATCGATCAGCTCAATGCGATTGTCCCGCCGCACCGCCTGGTGCAGAGCGGTGTAATGCCAGCGCGTCATGCGATTCGGATCAGCGCCATGTTCCAGCAGATATTTTATTCCATCGTAATCATGTATGTCGGCTTTGCGCAGAAGCATCGTCGTCAGGCTGTCGGCGTTGAGCTTGCCGCTTTCCACCAACACCTTGAGCGTGGCATTGTCATAGCTTTCCGGGACGTGATAGGGAATCTCCACTTCGTTTGGGTCTGCGCCTCGCTCCAGCAGCAGACGCGTCAGTTTCGCGTGCTGCGCAACTGCGGCCGCGCCATAGAGGGCGGTTTCGAAGTCGCCATATTCATCCTTTGCCGTGAAGCCCGTATTCGGATCAGCTCCGGCATCCAGCAGCGCCGTGGCCGCGCGCATAAAAGCATCTGACCGCGTTTTATCCAGCCGCAAATACTTTGAGAGGCAAAGATAGACCAGCGCATCGCCGTCATAAGGTGCTTCTTTCTTCGTGACGTTTCGCGGATCGGCAGCGATGAAGCGCCGCACTGCGGCGTCATCTCCCAAAATTGCCGCCACGTGAATGCTGGCGCGCGCAATTTCCTGATGCGCCGCCAGAATCGCTTCCGCCGTTTCCAGCGTTCCATGCCAGATTGCCGCCTCAATAAATGCGGCCACTGGATTCTCCAGCGCCGCAGCCTCGCTG
>JBARNL010000544.1:0-2706 GCA_049802955.1 Candidatus Angelobacter sp. | reverse complement strand
AGCAGCCGCTTCATCAGCCGGCTGTCATACGCTTTACCTAGTACTTCTTCTTCCTGGGCCATGTTTCCTGAGTATGTTTCCTGAGTAACGCTCTGTGAACCATTCTAAAGCAAGCGTGCGGCGGATTAAGCCGTCTTGAAATTGAGCTGCAAAGAAGATATTGAGTGGCGGAGCAGAGCAAAAGATTCAGTGAGATGTTACAAGAACAGCTTGCCCTGTGCGGGATTCACGCGTCGCGCCAGTTCGAAGTAGGTTTTCTTGGCCACGCCGGGCAAATGGATCTTGCGGAAGAAAAGAGATCGCAAAAAGCTTTTGCTCATGGATCCTGCAAGGTACGCTTCGTGCATCTCCGCGCCCAGCATGGCGCCAAGATGGCGGACCAGAAACTCGCGCTTTTGGCCAGTGGAAGCAATCCCGGTGGCGATGACGCGCGGCAATTCAGAGCGCAGCCGCGCATGCCCTTCAGCTTCTTTGTGCAGCACCAGAAATTCAATCATCTCGCGATGTTCGCGGGCGCTGAATGCCATATGTTTTTTCGCAGCATCGCGCGGCAAGCTGCTCAGCGCACGGAAATCGTGCTCGCGCATCACCGGATAGTGCGGCAGCAGCACACGCGCCCCAAAGGTAATAAAAGCGCGCTCGATCACGTCAAAATAAAATTGGTCCTGGTGTGAACTGCCCGCCCACGGGCCATTGGAAGAAGCCGCGCCACGGCATTCATATTGGACGAAGCGCACGGCCTCTTCAGCCGCGTTTGAGAGTTGAAATCGCTTGATCAACAAAAGATTGTGCTTAGGCGAATAGACGCAGCCTTGCTGGCGCAACTTCTCCAATACTGGTCGACGCTCAGCAGCAGGAATCTCTTTGCGCGCCAGCAGCTTTTCAAAGTCCTTTGCGCCGGGCCGCAGATAAACCTCCGGATAATCTTCTATCAGCGCGCTGGAGTGGCTGCCCGTCACGGGCGAATATTGCTCCAGCCCCATGGAGCGCATGAACGTATCAACCAGGTTATAAAACGTAGGCGCAAGATCGGGCTGGTTCGGCTGCGTCCGCCACTTGCCGATGTAGATGCGATAGCTCTCGTATTTTTCCAGCGGCGTGGCGTTAAAAACGCAAAGCACATTATCGCTCACCTGGACGCCGTGAACACTGTCACTCAGTTCGCCTGCGGCCTTCCAGTAAAGCTCGTCGAGATTTTGCAGTACCGTGAGCACGCGGTCACGCGGCCGCAGCAAGCGCAGCCAGTGCGGCAGATGTTGCGGAGCCAGGTGCGCTTCGCCAAACAACGTAAGCACGCGCGCTTCAGGATGAGCACGGCGAATCTGCGCAATCTGCGTGGCGGCATGGCGGTCTCGCGCGCCGATTTTGCGCATGTTGCCGCGTGGCTTCAGATCAATGCCATACACCGGGCAACCATGTTTTTTGGCTTGGCGCAGCAGGCGGGCAAACGGCTCCCAATCGTAGCCCCATTCCGCGTCATAGCGGATGCCCGCGCGGAGCTCGTCTTCACTGATTTCGCCGCGCAGCCATTCGTCCAGCACGTATTGGTCACGGCTGAAAGCCATCTCCAGCGCCAACACCACCGGACGCTCGCTCTGCGCCAATTGTCCGATGAACGACGCGGCAAAATCCTGCGACGCGGCAAGCGCATGATAATCGCCTACTAAAAGGATGTCAGCGGTGGAGCACTGCTGCTTAAATCCCGCATCAGTAAGTGCGCGGCGGTAATCGCGAAAGGCTTCGCTGAAATCGCGAATGTATTTGAGGCGGCCGTGCGGATCGGTAGCGCTGATTTCACGCTTCACCTGTAGCAGTGCAAGCTGCTGTGCCGCTGTCCTGCGCCGGGCCCGAATTGAGAAACCACTGCCCATGAAGTAGCCTGCTTGACTCGGCGCAAGCGCCTCCTTGATCAATTACTATTAGTCTGTAAGATTTACTCTGTAATCCAGACCTTACACCCTTAGATGCCGAATCCGTTACATCCGTCAGCCCATGTACTCACGGTAGCCGCCACTGGCGCGAGTGGCGCGCTGTTCACACGCGAGCTGCTGCTCATACTTGAGAGCGATAAACGCGTGCAGAGAGTAAATTTCATCGCGTCAGACAATGCGCTGCGCGTTTTCGCAGAAGAGTTGGGCATCAAAGGGCGCAACAATCTTGTCCAGCAGCTACTCGGGAAAAGATCTGAGAAGATCCAGCCGCAGAATAATGACGACATTGGTGCCAACGTCGCCAGCGGTTCTTATCCCACGCACGCGATGATCGTGATTCCTTGCAGCATGGGAACCCTGGCCAGAGTTGCTCATGGACTGGCGGGCAATCTGATCGATCGCGCAGCCGATGTCTGCCTGAAAGAAAAACGTCCGCTGGTGCTCTGCACGCGAGAGACTCCGCTCAATCGCGTGCATATCCGCAACATGGACTGGGCCGCCGAAGCCGGTGCGACTATCTATCCACTGATTCCCACGTTTTATAACCAGCCCAAGAGCTTTGACGAGATGGCACAACAGTTTGCATGCCGGGTGTTGCAATTTGTGGGACTGGAGCAGAAGGACGCGTATCGCTGGGGATCGGAAGATTCACCGCGGAGGCGCGGAGACGCAGAGAACAACAAACCTTGAGCCGCGAATTTACGCGAATGCACACGAATCCGGAACGAGTCTCCAAAAACAACAAAAAGACAAGCTTATTCGTGTTTATTCGTGT
>JBARNL010000543.1:0-5105 GCA_049802955.1 Candidatus Angelobacter sp. | reverse complement strand
GGATATTGCGGCGTGCTCCCGTTAAGGATCGGTGTCCGGAGCCGCAGGCCAGACGCGATCTGAACAAAAAATGAAAGCGGCCAGGTTTAGGCCGCTTTGATAGTTCAAAGCCGTCAGGATGCTTATTTCGGGGGCGGGGTGGTTGTGTCGGCGCCCTTCTTGGACTTCTTACCGGCCTTGTGGCTATGGCCCTTCTTGCCGCTCTTGGTTTTGGTGGTGGTTGTGCTCTTATCGCCAGCTGGCTTATCAGTAGACCCGGCGGTGGCTTGTGCGAACGACAGGCAAGCGCCGACTAGCAGTGTAAACGCGATCGTAAGTAGCTTCTTCATTCAGTCTCCTTCAGAGGGATGTCAGTTTTTGGAATCCTTCAACTCTGCAAAGAATTGTTACGCAACATTTTAAGCAGAGAAGCTGGAAAAAAGAAAGCTCTCTTACAGAAGCATAAAAAAAGCGGCCTGCATGAGGCCGCCTGGGTAGCCATTGAATAATGATTTATTTGGGTGTTGGGCTGGCTTCTGGAGTAGCAGTGGTTGCTGCGCCCTTCTTGCTTTTCTTGCTCGATTTCTTGCTCGACTTCTTGGCGTGGTGATGCTTCTTGGTTGTGGTGGACGTACCGGTCTTTGCCTGATCGCCGCTGGCCGACGGAGTCGGAGTTGCTGCCTGGGCAAAGCCCAGGACGCTGCCGAGTACCAGAGTGCAAGCGATTGTAAATAGCTGCTTCATTCTTTCTCCTTTAAAGGGAAGTTCAACGTGTTATTTAAAGAAACCCGCGCCGCGAAAAATAGTTGCATCCGGCAATGGCCCGCCAGACCTTAACAAGCCTAAGTTCCGGCTGAAACGCTTTGGCAGCACGCCAGAATTTCCTGCTCTGTAAGGCAACGGTCTGAAGCTTTGGCCCGCTGGAAAATGCGGTCCACCAGCTCTTCAGAAGCGGCCATGCCTCTACGCTCCAGCCAGAAGATCACGTTTGACTTGCCCGACATGGGGCCAATCTCAATGATTTGTTCCAAGCCGAAGTAGTGTGAGGGTACACCAGAGTAGACGGAATTAGCCAGTTCGATATCGCCCTTCTTGAATGCCTTAATAACAGCCGCCGCATGTACTCCCGTCGCTGTACGAAAGGCATCGTCTCCCATCACCGGATAATTGCGAGGGATGGGCACCCCGGTGGCTTCCGAGACTGTAATGCAGTATTCCTTCAACTTTGTCAGGTCCTGCTCCGCCCACGGGGAAATGTTCATCAATTTCAGGTTGACCAGCATCTGGTCGATCTGCGTATTACCGACTCGTTCGCCGATGCCGAGCGCGGTGCCATGAACGCAATCCGCACCAGCCGCCAGCGCAGCCAGAGAGTTGGCGACAGCCAGCCCGCGGTCAGAATGGCCATGCCAATCCACGCGAATCTTCTCTCCGGAAGGCTTTACCACTTCATCCAGGACAAAGCGAATCAGCGCCTGCACGCCGCTGGGCGTCGCGTGGCCAACGGTGTCACAAATCACGATAGCCGTCGCGCCGCTGTTTATGGCCGTCGAGTAGAGCCGCTTCACTGTCTCGGGATCGCAACGCGAAGTATCTTCGGTCACGTACATCACTTCCAGGCCCAGAGATTTTGCGTAAGTCACGGCCTTTTCCGTGGTCTGGAACAGAAAGTCGTCCGTCCAGTTTTCCGTAAACCGGCGGATAGGACTGGAGCCCAGAAAGCAGGCAACTTCAATTGGTATTCCGGCGCGCTGGGAAATTTCCGCCACAGGTCGGATATCATTTTCATGAGTACGGGCAGCGCAGTTGGGCTTGATTTTCATGCGGCAGCCGGCAATTTCCCGTGCCAGCAGCTCCACGTCCGCTACCGCTCGCGGACCAGCGCCGGGCAAGCCGATATCGGCAAGATCTAACCCCAAGTCTTCCATCAGGTGCAGGATCTTGATTTTTTCTTCAATGGGCGGATCTTTCACCGAGGGCGACTGTAGGCCGTCGCGCAGGGACTCATCATCCAGCATGACCCGCTGTTTGGGCGCAAATTCGGTTCCGGGGAGGGAGTTCCAGTCGTATATCAGGTGAGAGTGTTTCAACATTAACTTTGTTAGGCCCCACATGCCTCAATGCCGATTTTACGCTCAAAGCAAGTGCCGATGGAGACAGGATTTTGCGCTTTTCATGCCTCCAGGCAGATGGTTTATTAATTTTTTCGAGAACCGGAACTCAATTATCGTGGACGCTTTCACCTTACCTCAGCAACCCCGGTGCGTTGTCTTAGTTCTAACTGTTTAAGGCAAGTTTCTCCGTATAGGGCTAAATTTCCGATCATGAAGCGTTCCTTCCATTTCAGTTTGGTACTGATCCTCACCTGCGGCATCGCGTCGGCGCAGGGGCCGACTGCGGATGGCACAGATTCATCATCCAGCGTAATGACTATGGCGGAAGCGCCTTTGGTGCCGCAGTCCACCCGGGTCCAGCAAATGAAGAGCATGATCAGACTGCAGATGAACCGTGCCATCGACGGAAAACCATCGCCATCACTCACAGAATGGAAGCCGCTCACGGCACGGCAAAAGTTCGACGTGTTTGTTCACAGCACGTATTCGCCGCGCACCTTCGCCAATGCTGCCATTGACGAAGCAGCCGACCGGGCTGAGGGAAACCATTTGAACCGTGAATATGAGACCGGTTTCCGCGGTGTGGGACAGCGCTATGGCATCAACCTGGCGACCAACGAGACTGACGTTTTCTTCCAGCGCTTTCTGTTTCCAACGCTGCTTAAACAGGACCCCAGATATTTTCGAAATCCTGATCTGCCGCTTTTCCAGCGCGCGCTATATGCCATGAGCCGCGTTTTGGTCACCCGTACCGATAGCGGCGGACAGACTTTTAATTCTTCGCGCATTCTCAGCATTGCGGCTGCTCGTGTAGTGGCTAACCTTTATGTGCCGGGCGAGCACCAGGGCATGCGGCCGCTCGCGGGTTGCGTCAGCTTCACTCTGTTGCGCGATGCCGGCATGAACCTGGCACATGAGTTCTGGCCTGATCTTCGCCGCAAATTCCTGCATCGCTAAAATCGTTAGGGATCAAGCCTTGCCTTCCGGCCCAAATAATGACAGCAGATGGCCATCCATGTCGCGGAAGTGGACGGCCCAATCCGTGGGAGTGACCTGGCGAGGCTCACTCAGAAACGCCACGCCCTTTTCGCCAAGCGCTTTATGCGTGGCGCGAAGATCGTCCACGCCGAAAGAAACTTCCACGGCTTCAGCCAGCGGGACCGCGCTCATATGCCGCGGACTCAGGCCCAGCATAATATTCCCGCATTGCAGCAGCACCAGTGCGGGCTCCTGCATAATGACTTGGATCCCCAGTTTGTCTCTATAAAACGCGATTGCTGCTGGAAGGTCACGCACGCCCAGCATGATGGCCGCGATCCGCGAAAGTTGCACCGATTCTGCCATGAAAGCCTCCCGAACTATCTGCTAAGAAATGATCCACTTTTTGCACGCTTTGCGGCACAATAAATTCGTGCCCCTGACACTGTATTGCAGTGGACACGTTTATTTTAGAGATTAGGATGAATGGGGAGCGTATTCTAGATCCGGTGATCTGGTACTCGGGACACTGCGTGATCGGAAGACCAGAACCTTACCGCCGGTTTAGCTGACGCAAAGAGGTTGATCACAGGGGGGAATGCCTGTGCCCGTAAGGCACACTGAAACGCGCCGTCAAAACATGGGCACCCCCCGGGATCGATTTGAGTAAGCCCTTTGGAATCCTAGTTGAGGTAGGTGGGGGTGGGCGGTGAAAGTCATGTTACGATGATTTTCCGCGATGTCGATCCTGGTACGTGATCTCCGCTATGCTTTTCGGGCTTTTGGCAAGAGTCCGGGCTTTACCATGGCTGCAATCCTGTCGCTGGCCATTGGCATTGGCGCCAACACGGCCATCTTCAGCATTACCAGCGCGTTGCTGCTGCGGCCGCTGCCTTATAAGGACGCGGACCGCCTGGTAATTATGTGGAATACCTCGCCCGGTCTGGGCATTACCCGGGACTGGTTTTCCAGTGCGCAGTATTTCGATATCAAGAACAATCATCACGGATTTGAGCAGGTTGCCCTGGCCATTGGGGGCGATTACAACCTGACCGGTGAAGGCGAGCCGGAACGCGTTGGCGTGGTCCGGGTTTCCAGCAACCTTTTGCCTCTGCTGGGCGCGCAGCCGGCACAGGGCCGTCTCTTTACGCCGGAGGACGACCGCTATGGCGGCCCAAACGTGGTGATTCTGGGTTATGGCATATGGGCTCGACGATACGCCTCGAATCCCCAAATGGTGGGCAGGCACATAACGATTAACACCCATAACTATGAAGTCATCGGGGTCCTGCCGAAAAGTTTCTCGCTGCCGCGTGAAGTCATGCCCACGCTCGACGGAGCGGAACAATCTGACTTGCTGCTTCCCATGCCGCAGATTCCCACTCTCACTACAGATCGCGGGCATGAGGATTACAACATTATAGGCAAGCTGAAGCCGGGAGTCACGATTGAGCAGGCCCGCGCTGAAATGAATACCATCACGGCCCGTCTGCGCCAGGACCATCCCGATGTTTATCCTCCGAATGGCGGTCTTACGTTTATGATTTTGCCGCTGCTGGAGCAGGTGGTAGGCAATGTTCGCCACACGTTGTGGCTGCTGCTGGCGGCCGTGGGATGTGTGCTGCTGATAGCCTGCGTGAACGTCGCGAATCTGTTGTTGTCTCGCGCCGTTGGCCGGCAAAGAGAGGTTGCCATTCGGACTGCCGTTGGCGCAAGCACTGGCCGCATTATCCGCCAGTTGCTCACGGAAAGCGTGTTGCTTGCCCTGTGCGGCGGCGCGTTGGGCGTGCTGTTTGCGTTTATCAGCATCCATTGGACGCATGTGCTTGGGCCTAACAGCGTGCCGCGGCTGGCGGAAATCGGCATTCGTGGTGACGCGCTGTTGTTTACCCTGCTCATCTCCATTGGATCGGGCATTCTTTTTGGCCTTGCTCCGGCATTGCGCGTTGCGCGCGTTGACCTGCTCACCACGCTTAAAGATTCTGACCGAGGCTCCGCCGGCGCCAGCGCCATGTGGGGACGCGGCAACAATCT
>JBARNL010000542.1:0-5573 GCA_049802955.1 Candidatus Angelobacter sp. | reverse complement strand
CTTATACCACCATCGTGGATTTTGACAACCCGGACATGAAGCTGTTTCCCGGCATGACGGCCTACGTGACGGTTCCCGTCGCCACGGCGACTGATGTGGTGAAAGTTCCGAACGGCGCGCTACGTTTTACTCCGGATTTAACGGCGCAGCAGATCAGCGATCTTTACCAGAAAGCTGGAATCGCAGCGACGGGCGGAGCACGCAAAGGCGGCAAAGGTGAGCAGGCTGCGTCCGGACAGCAAGCAACGACCGCTATCGTGTGGAAGCTGAACGCGGACAAGTCAGTGGAGCCGGTGCAGATCAAGCTGGGCATCACTGACCACACTACGACGGAAGTGGCGCAGGTGATCAAGGGATCGTTGAACGCGCAGGACCAGGTGGTTACGGGTTCAGCGTCGGCCAATAAGGCTGCCAATGCAACTGCGGCGGCTCCGGGCATGGGCGCAACGCGTGGTGGAAGGGTAGGACGGTAAACCTAAAGATCGCGCGTGATCGCCGTGATCGCGCGTGATCGGAAAGGCAAACTCACCACGGAGACGCGGAGTAGATCAATAAGGGACTTTACCGCGGATAAACGCGGATGATCGCGGATCAGGAATAGGAATAGAAAGAGAGAAGATTTTATGGCAACGCTTGAACAAGTTGAAGTAAATGCAAATGCGATGACGAAGCCGGAGCTTACGATGCGCGGTATTCCGGCCGACGGCAATCCGGTAATTCAGGTGCAGGACGTACACAAGTTTTATGATCTGGGCGAAACCAAGGTGCACGCGCTGCGCGGCGTGGACATGACGATCCAGCCGGGAGAGTTTGTGGCGATCATGGGATCCAGCGGCAGCGGTAAATCGACGTTTATGAATATGCTGGGCTGCCTGGATAAACCGACCAGCGGGCAATACATCCTGGAAGGAACGAACGTTTCCAGCCTGGATAAGAAGCAACTGGCGGCGATCCGGAACCGGAAGCTGGGATTCGTGTTTCAGGGCTTCAACCTGCTCTCACGCACCACGGCGCTGGAAAACGTTGAGCTGCCGACACTTTATGCGCAGATGGCGAAAGATCAACGCCAGGCGCGTGCAAAAGAAGTGCTGGAGCTGGTTGGGCTAGGCGAGCGCATGGACCATTTTCCTTCGCAGCTTTCCGGAGGACAGCAGCAGCGCGTAGCGATTGCGCGCGCACTGGTGAATAAGCCGGCAATCCTGCTGGCCGACGAGCCTACGGGAAACCTGGACAGCAGAACGTCCGTGGAGATCATGCAGATCTTTCAAGACCTGAATGACAGCGGGCTCACGATTGTGCTGGTGACGCACGAACCGGATATCGCGCAGTTTGCAAAGCGGACAGTGGTATTCCGTGACGGCAAAATCAGGCATGACGATCCGGTGAAGAACCGGCCCAGGGCGGCGGAGGTGCTGAGGAGCTTGCCGACCATAGACGAATAACAGGAGATCGTTGTGATCGCCGACATCGCCGTGATCGCGCGTGATCGGAAAAAACCGTTGAACCACAGAGGGCATAAAGGGGTCGGGAAAACATCCACCACGGAGGTACGGAGACACGGAGAAAAAAAGATCGGGTAATCGCACGTGATCGGGTGATCTGGTGATCGGAAAACCAAAATCTTGAAACACGGAGGAAAAGAGGAAGCGGAGGAATAGGAATTAGGAAATCGACTGATGGCGAGGCAGGCTCATCCATGAAAACACGACGAATTGAAAATTTGAGTCTCCTCTGTTTCCTCTGTGTTTCAAAGGTTTGTTGATCCGGCAATATTTGGCAATAGTGGCAATTTTGGCAAGCAGTACAACGGGGGTTATATGGATTTCATAGCGATTTTAAAAATAGCGGTACGGGCGTTGACGAGAAACAAGATGCGTTCACTGCTCACGATGTTGGGCATTGTGATCGGCGTGGGAGCGGTGATCGCCACGGTGGGACTGGGACAGGGCGCGCAGCAACAAGTGCAGGACCAGATTGCGTCCATGGGGACGGACCTGCTTTACATCAGCTCTGGCAGCGTAAACAAAGGCGGCATACGGCTGGGTGGCGGCGCGACCAAGACGCTGGTCTATGACGACATGAAGGCCATTCAGCAGCAGGTCCCGACGATTGGGCAGGTTGCGCCGGGAGCCGGAGCGAGCGTGCAGGTAGTCGCCGATAATCAGAACTGGAGCACGCGTATTACCGGCACTGAGCCGCAGTATTTTGATATCCGCAATTGGGACTTTGCCAAGGGCGCGAACTTCTCACAGGATGACGTGACCCGCGCCAGCAACGTAGTTGTGCTGGGCGCGACGGTGCAGCAGAATCTGTTTGGCAACAGCGATCCTACGGGCAAGACGGTCCGGATCGGCAACCTGCCGTTTCAGGTAGTCGGAGTGCTGCAGGCTAAAGGGCAATCCGGCATGGGACAGGACCAGGACGACGGCGTTTTTGTACCCATCACCACGCTGCAAAAGAAGATTACAGGGCAGGATTGGCTACAATACATCATGGCTTCAGCAACGTCACAGGATGCAAGCTATGCAGCGCAGGGGCAGATCACTTCACTGCTGCGCGATCGGCATCGCATACGCGCAGGGCAGGATGACGATTTCAGCGTGCGTAATTTGGCGGATGTGGCGCAATTGGCGGATGAATCTTCCAAGGTGATGACGCTGTTACTGGCTTCAATTGCCGGCGTGTCGCTGATTGTCGGCGGCATTGGGATCATGAACATCATGCTGGTTTCAGTGACGGAACGTACGCGGGAGATCGGTATTCGTATAGCGATTGGCGCAACGGAGTCTGACGTGCTGCGGCAGTTCCTGAGCGAGTCAGTGGTGCTCAGCATGGCCGGCGGAATCCTGGGAATCTTGTTTGGCGTGGCTTCTTCCATGACGATTACGAGAGTCCTGGGCTGGAGCATCTTAATTTCGCCCGTGGCGGTGGGAGCGGCAGTGGTGTTCTCAACGGCAGTGGGAATCTTCTTTGGATTTTATCCGGCGCGGAAAGCGGCGATGCTGGACCCAATAGAAGCTTTACGATTTGAGTAGGACGACCCCCCTTACTCAATAATGAGGTGGCCCGAGCTTGCAGAAAGCTCGGGCCATTTCGTTTTGGTTTTAGGGAATCGCGCGTAGAACTGCGCGGACTTTGTCTCGGCGCCAAGGCCAGCGGGCGCTTATGAGGCCTTGCTCAAATCTGTCTCAATGCGGATGGTCGGGGGTAGATCGAGCTTCTCGGCGAGGCTGATCAAGACGGATTCCAACTCGCGCATCGTGTCAAGATCCAGGTCAGTGGGAGCGGTAGCCGCTTCAATGGCCGCCGCTGGGTCTTCAACCAACAAACAGGCATTCGCGGGAGATTTGCTGATCCACAGGGCCAGTTGGTCACCGCACTGCCTGAGCGCATGTAGTAGCTGCTCAGATTCACTCATCGGGGAAAAATGTGCCAAGGCGCACCTCTCAACGCTTTTGGATGCTTAGACCCGGGTAACTGTCCTGCCAGAACAGAAAAATTTACGGCTCTAGGACAAGCAGTTGCCCTGCTTACAAAAGCCAACATTTCGTTACAAGGGCTTAGGCAATCGTTACATGGTTTTCAAAACACCGGCGAGCAATCAGTGTTTGTATGAGCAGGACGAAAAAGCTAAGACCTGAAACAAACGAGAGAAAAGAAGTCGGGCCTGGCGAAAATCGGAGGAGATATATGAATCGTTTAAAAATGATGTTAGTTGGAGCGGCACTAATTACCGGCGGTTCGGCTTTGGCATCGGCTCAGGTGGTTCAACAGGATGTGGCATTCCGCGATCATGACAGAGATCGCGACCGCGACCGAGATAGGGACAGAGACCATGATCGCGACCGAGACCGCGGCTACAACAACTACCGTGTCTATCGGGATGGGGACCGCGATGACCGCAGATACGTGAACCGGGACTGGCGAAACGACGGGCGTTATGATCGACGTTATGATGGCTACAACCGGCGCTGGGATGGACATCGCTGGCAGTACTGGAACGGGTACGGTTGGGTTTATTAACCGACGTTTCTAACAAAGAGGTTAGCTCTTTCTGAGAGCACAAAGGCGGAGCGCGCAGCACAGGCGTTCCGCCTTTTTGTTTCTGTACTCAACATGCTGGTAAAAGGAAAGGCGGCATTTTCTACCGCCGTTATTCAATTTGATCGATTGCCTACTGATGCCGAATATCGCCAGCAGCAACCAGGTTCCCATCAACTTCAATGAAGAGAGCACGGTTGCCATTCACTAAATACATCACCGTGTTCTGAACGCCCAATGGCGTTTGCAGGGACAATGCGAAGCGACCGTTCGACGCTGCAACAAAGGTCCCGGTCATCGACTGCCCAAAGGTGATGCCGCCGGCATTATTGATGTCGATGATGCCGTTTAGCTTGCTTACTCCGTCCGCAGTAAATTCAGAAATTGAGTCCAGTTCCGATCCGCCGGTTGCGCCGGTGAAATTCATTCCGTAGGTCCCTTGCAAGGAGCCCGCGCTAAATGGTGTGGTCTGCTGCTGGAGCGCAGTACCGGTCGTAAGAAAGCGGTTGTCAGTTTCAAGCGAGAGCACGCCGCCACTGGAAGGGTAGATGGCAAAAGAAAATGCGCCGGCGGCGGTATTCAGGGCCAGCGTCCCGCGCCCAGTGGACGCCACGGCATATGTGCCGGTAAGAGGCACGGCGGTGCTGATAGAAGTTGCATCATTAAGGTCCTCGACGCCGCTGGTGACGTTGCCGGCGCCGTCAGAAGTCAGTACTCCGCCGGCTGCAAACGGGTTGAGCGAAAGCAAATCGGTTCCCGCCACCGTGAAAGCGAAGGGGCCTGAAACGGAGGCGTTGGTGAAAGTCCCTGTCTGGCGGAATGCTTCGCCGCCCAGCGCGGGAATAGCGTTGGTTTCCACAATTTTTAAATGGTTTGCGTCAACAACATAGAAGGCGAACGTCAGAGTACCCAGAGACATATTGATGGTCGCGATGCCCCGTCCAGTGGAAGCGACCGGGATGGATCCTGTCATGGGATCGTTGGTCACAACCAGGCCGTCGTCATTGGAATCATCAATGCCCGTAGTCAGGTTACCTGCACCATCAGAAGTAAAAACGCCCCCGACCGCCAGGGGAACTTCGCCGGTGTTGATGCCTGACAGAGTGAAGGCGAAGGGGCCAGCCAGCGCGGCGTTGGAAAAGGCGGAGGGCGTTTGCTGGTCAATTGTGCCGCTGCCCGTTGCCTGGGTATCAAAACGAGTCACCAGAGCGTGCCCGCCGGCCACGATCACAAAGTCAAGAGTGGAATTGGAATTAGGAGCAGGCGAGTTGAGCGTGATAGTGCCTCGGCCATCGGCCCGCACCAGGTATGTTCCGGTCACAGTCGCGTTGGGACTCACGCCGCCTGCGCTGTTGATGTCCTCAATGCCGGAAGTAATATGACCGGCGCCATCGGCCACAAAACTGCCGGCGACGGACAGAAAGCCGCCACCGTCAGAGCCGGTATAAGAGAACGCAAAAGGGCCGCTCAGGTTCGCATTAGTAAATGTACCTTGAGGAGGAGGAAAATTAATGCTGCCGCCGCCTCCGCAC
>JBARNL010000541.1:0-3765 GCA_049802955.1 Candidatus Angelobacter sp. | reverse complement strand
ACTTTACCGTCTGCCGGAGGGGGATGTGAGCTCGTTAAACCTGGCAAGTCAGTTAAGTAATTTTATAGCGAAACCCGGCAGGATTGAAAGGTGATTTTAGTCACTTCTTTGGTTATCAGGGGTCTATGCGGGACTTTTGCGCCTAAAATTGGCATTTAGAGAAAAAGCGGACCCCTGAATTTGCAGAGATTTATCTTGCAAACCTTTCAATATCTTCACTGTTTTTGAAGGGTTTGGCAGGATAGGACTTCAAAGCCTAAGCCCTTCCAAATAATGCTGCCGCCTGGCCAATCCGGCCTATCGTTTCAGCAGATCGATTGGCTCACGGACGTCGGTCACCCGGAAATACTTGGCCAGCGACGGATGCTTGTTTGCCACTTCTTGATACATGGCGTAAGCCACGTTCCGGTAGGAAAAGTGCCCTGCCGCGCCGCTGCGCAACTCGGAAACGTACAGCGCTTCGGCAAAATCCATCTTAAACAGCGTCCGTTTGCGGAAGGCCATCGGCAATATGTAAAGCCCGGCGTGTGTTCCAGTTGCGCCAAACTTGTCGCTGGCCTGGATCGCTTTCTGGATCGCTGCTTTGTAGCGCGACTCGAGGCCGGCGTCCTTGATGTCCGGCGGCGTGTCATAGCCGTGATGGCGCGTGAAGCCCTGCTCAATCTGCGTGCAGCGGCGGTGGCGATGCATGTCGCGAAAGCCCCCTACGTCCATCAGGATGTCAAACTTGAATTGCTGCCCGGCGTGGAAGCTTCGCAGAAGCTCATCATGCCGGCCCCGATGCCGCATTCCCAGGTCGATAATCTCGCTGCGCTGCTTGGCCGTAAGCGCCTGCACGCGTTCCGTAATTTGTCTATAAGAGTGATGGCACGCCGAATAAAGCAGCGTCGCAGCCATTTCCACTTCAAGTGGTCTATCCTCTACCAAATCGACCAGCGGAGCCGATTCAAGTGGCACGCCCTCCATTAGTTCGGCGGCGGCATGCTCCAGCTCGGTGCGCGTCTGGCATTCATACTCGCTGGCGTTGGCGTATTTCACCAGCGTGGGCGCCACACGCGTGGGACGCAGCAGTTGTTGCTCGGCTTTCGCGCCTAAATCGGGATTCGCTGCCTTGATCTCCTCCACCAGCGCCCGCATCGACTCGGCCTGGACGTTATAAGAAGGTTCGCGTGCCGCATCCTTCAGTAGCGCTCCCAGATGACGGACTTCAGCATAGGGGCTTGAGAGCAGCCGCGCGATCTGTGTCTCCAGCGTGCGCGCATTCACGATCTGGCCTAATGACGTATTTGTGGCCAGCGGCAGGAGATAGCGCGAATTATCAAAAGCCCGTGCCCGCAGCGTGCGTGTGTATTGGTCTTCCGCCATTTCTTGCGGACGAGGAATCCTGCCGGTGTAATAGCGCAGCATCTCCTGCGTGAAGGCCTCATACTCGGCAAAGAGAAAATCGATGGTCGCGCAATACTCGGCTCGGGCGGCTGCGTCTGCTCCGAAGTCGGGAATAAAGTAGCCGCTCTTCTTGAAATTCTGGTAGCGTGTGGAGCGCTCCTGTCCATCCCAGCGCTGCTCGTCGACCAACACAATTGCCGCCAGAATCGAGAGCTTTTCAATGGCAAAGGCCAGATGCGCCAGGTCGGCAATCGATCGGTGGCCATACTGGAAATAAAATGTGTTGAGAAACTGTTCGGCCTTCTGCTCGCTGATCTCCTTGAGCGACTCCTTCATCGACAGCGCCGAGCGCGAATACTTGGCCATAGCGTATGCCTGCACTTCCGGCTCTACGCCATGCACCGCAAACACATTGACCTGCGGGCCGGAACTGGCCCCGTTCTTTTCTGTCGTTGCGGAATTCGTGGTGAGGGGATCGGGCATGAGAAATAGATTCTATTCCATTCCCGCTTGGCACTGAATCCAATCTGCACGGGCTCTGGAGATCTCTACGAATGGCCCTCGACCCGATAATTCAGTTCCACTACCCCATCCGGAAACGCCTTACTGGATACGAGCTTTAGAGGAATTGAGAGGTGCCGGGACTGGATTAGCGGAATCCCCTCTCCAATCAGAATGGGGATAACGTGGATCCTGAACTCGTCGATTTCGCCTTCGTCCAGAAATGAAGCAATAAGCTCGCCATCCATCATCCATATATCCTTGCCCGACTGCGCGCGCAAGCGTTGCGCGAACGTTTTGACCGCCTTGCTCGTCCACTCGAATCCTGGGAGCAACGATTTCCGAGGATGGTGAGAAAAGAGATAGTGCTTGATCCCCTTGCCGAAGTCCGCGCTCTTCATCCCCATCTCGATTCCCTTCGCATATGTTTTGCGGCCCCACAGGATTGTGTCGATGGTCTTGAAGAATTTACCCATTCCGTAATCCCCTTTTGCCCCCGGACGGTCGAGCCACGTCACGTCACCGTCAGGCCGTGCGATGAAACCGTCTGTGCTCATTGCAATGGATACGACAATCTTCCTGCGCCTTTTCATGGTTCCTCGTCTCCAAACGCCGCCTCAATATACCTCTGACGGGCACTCGCCTGGACCAAAAGCCGGGCAAAGAAATAGTGCATTCTAGCCTTCTTATCCACAGCCGCAGCCCTTTCTCGTGGCGGCGCAAGATGATAAAATCTATAAAATCCACTCCTCGGAGTTCCGATGCAGGCTATCCTTGCGCTGGAAGATGGACGAATCTTCAGCGGCATAGGTCACGGCGCGAAAGGCGAATGCTACGGGGAAGTCGTTTTTAATACTTCCATCACCGGTTACCAGGAAATCTTTACCGATCCTTCTTACGCAGGGCAAATCGTTGTCCTGACCAATCCGCAGATCGGGAATTACGGCACCAACCCAGACGATAACGAAGCCACGCACCCTTACATTGAAGGCCTTGTCGTCCGCGAGTTTTCCCCCATCAGCTCCAACTGGCGCTCACAGCAGGTGACCGATGAGTATCTGGAAAAATTCAAGATCCCGGTCATCGCGGATATCGACACCCGCGCTCTGGTGCGGCATTTACGCACCCATGGCGTGATGCGTGGCGTGATTTCTTCAATTGAGGCCGATCCTGAAAAACTGATCGCCAAGGCCCGCGCGCTGCCCAGGATGGATGGCACTGACCTGGCCAAAGTTGTTACGACGAAACAGCGCTATCAATGGCAGATGGGCACGCGTTCGCATGAGCCGACGGAGGTTGTGGGCGTAAAAGACCAGCCATCTAGCAAGCACGTGGTGGCTTACGATTTCGGCATCAAGCAAAACATTCTTCGTATGCTAGTAGACCAGGGCTGCCGCGTGACCGTGGTCCCGGCCATGACCTCTGCGGAAGACGTGATGTCACTGAATCCTGACGGCGTATTTCTCTCCAACGGACCGGGCGATCCTGAGCCGTGCACCTACGCTGCCGATAACATCCGCCGGCTCATGGGCAAGACGCCGATCTTCGGCATTTGCCTGGGACATCAACTGGTAGGTCTGGCGCTGGGCGGCCGTACTTACAAGCTCAAATTCGGGCATCACGGCGGCAATCATCCGGTAAAGCAATTGGAGACCGGCAAGATTGAGATCACGGCGCACAATCACAACTTCGCCGTCGATCCGGACTCGCTCAAGGATTCGGAGGTCCTGAAGACCCACATCGATTTGAATGACAACACGCTGGAAGGATTGCGTCATCGCACGCTGCCGCTCTTCACGGTGCAATACCATCCGGAAGCCTCCCCCGGCCCACATGATTCTCACTATTTGTTCAAGGACTTCATGGGGTTGATGGAGG
>JBARNL010000540.1:0-9115 GCA_049802955.1 Candidatus Angelobacter sp. | reverse complement strand
AAGATCATTGCCGGACAAGGGACGATCGGGCTGGAGATTTTTGAAGACATGAGCGACGTTGAGCTGGTGCTGGTTCCCGTTGGCGGCGGCGGGTTGATCAGCGGCGTTGCCACGGCGATAAAAGAATCAAACCCGAAGGCCAAAGTGATTGGCGTGGAACCGGAGTTTGCCGCCGATGCGCAAGCGAGTCTGCGCTCAGGAAAGATACAGTCCATTTCCGGCGAGAGCGCGGCGCGCACCGCAGCGGACGGACTGCGGTCGCAAAGCATTGGCGAGATTAACTTTGAGCACATCCGCAAATATGTGGATGAAGTTGTAACGGTGACCGAAGATGAGATCCGGCGGGCAATGCGGCGGCTGCTGTTTTCCGCGCGCGTTCTGGCCGAGCCCAGCGGTGCAGTGACCACGGCAGCGGCCATGTTTCACGCGGAGGAACTCCCTGCCGGCAAGACCGTGGCAGTGCTGACCGGCGGCAACATTGAGCCGCAGCTTTTTTCTGACATGATTCTACAAACCGTGTAATGTAGCAATGGTGACAAACCGCAAAACATTTGGCTTTTTATTCCTGATGGCCGCGGCTGCGGCGCTTTTTGTGTCCAGCGCATTTGCCGCCAGGCTTTTTGCCGCAGAAGCAGAGCACGCGACATTGATCCGCGATGAATCTTTATATGGCTCCGACGGAGCGAATGCGCAGAAGACGGCACAGGTTGGCCGAGGCTCAGCGCTCACGGTTCTGCAACGCAGCAACGCTGACGGCCAGCCCTGGCTAAAGATTTCAATGGCAGCGGACCAGCAGGCGCAGGTAAGCAAGGAAGTTGACGGATGGTTGCCGGCCAAAACAGTTATTACGCCCTCTACGGCGAATGGCGATGAAATCATTTTTGGCCAGGCCGTAGATTCTGAGCGGCAGGCGGAAGAGCGTGGCGGTCGCAAAGGCGCTGCCGGCGATGCATGGCGCTTGTACTCGCGCGTGCCGGAACTGTTTCCGGGATCGCCGTTGGCAGCAGAAGCCATGTGGCGCGCAGCGGACATACGCTGGCAGCTGGCGAAGATAGACTTGGTGCGGTCGGGCAAGCCACTGGACGACAAATATCTGAGAGAGGTCATCGCGAAGTATCCGCAGTCGAAGCAGGCGGAGTTGGCCGCGTATGACCTGCTCGATAGCCAGCTATGCCCGGAATGGCGCGGCTTGGCCGAGTGTCCAATGAAAGAAGCGGCTCTGTATGAGCAGTATGCGCATGAGCATCCGCAGTCGCCCAAGGCGGCGGAAGCTTTATACAACGCGGCTTGGCGGCAGGCCGCGCTCACCGATATCTACCGCATTAATAATGATCGCGATAAAAGCGAAGCAGCACGTAACAAAGGCGTTGCGCTGGCGCAACAGGTACAGAGCCAACCAGACCAGGACTGGAAGATGCGGGCAACAGACCTGATCTACAAGCTGGAAAAGAAAATCCCAGTGTACAGCGCGGCGGTGGACGCAGGAGAAACGAAATGAAGCTGAGAACAGGCGCGCTTCTGGTGGCAATTTCATTTTTCTCTTCCGTGATGCCGGCGCAACAAAAAGAACAAGGGACGATTATCAATGAAGTGCAGATGTATGTCTCGCCGGATTTGAATGCGCAAAAGCTGGCGCGCGCCACGCGGGGAAGAGACGTTCCGCTGGTGATGGAACGGACCAAGATCGGCGAGCAAACCTGGGCGCATGTTCTGATTATTGTTGACGTCAACCGTGACGCTGAAACCACGCGGCAGATCACAGGATGGGTCCCAAGCAATGTCGTGATCAGCACGTCCACTCCTAACGGCGACCAGATTATCTTTGGCGAAGCCGTGGACTCAGAAAACCAGGCAGAGCAACGCGGCGGACGCAGACACGCCGCGGAAGACGCGATGCGGCTCTATTATCGCGTCTATGATTACTGGCCCAACTCGCCGCTGGCGGGTGAGGCTTTGTGGCGCGCAGCCGATATCCGGTGGCAACTGGAAAAAGCTGATGTGCGCCTGCGGCCTTCATCGCGTGAGATGAGCCCCGACGCGCGGACGCCCATCGATGATGAGAACATGAAGCTGGTGATGAAGAAGTATCCGCACACCAAATGGGCCGATCTGGCCGCATATGACGTGATTGACAACAAACTCTGCGGATCATGGAAGGGCGAGACCAAGTGCCCGGAAAAAGAATCTGAGCTGTATGAGAAGTATGCGCGCGAGCATCCGCAATCCCCCAAGGCGGCGGAAGCGCTCTTTAATGCCGCGTGGCGACAGGCGGCGCTGGTGCAGATGTACGGCGCGCAGCACGATAAAGAACGCGACAAAGCGCACAAGAAAGCCATGGAACTGGCGCAGGAAGTTGCGGCCAAACCCTCGGCGGGCGATCCCAAGCTGGTGGACTGGAAACCGCGCGCCACGGAACTGATGTACGCACTGCAGCAAGGCATTCCTACCTACACCGCGGAACCTGATCGCAAATAACCTGATTGCAAGTAACTCGGAGGATTTTTGCACGACTATCTGCTCTCTTTATTCTTAGGCATTGTTGAAGGTCTAACAGAGTTTTTGCCGGTCAGCTCCACGGCGCATCTGCGCATCACAGAAGCGCTGCTGCACATCCATCTCGACGATCCGTTCTGGAAGATGTATTCCATCGTGATCCAACTGGGCGCCATTCTCTGCCTGCCGATTTACTTCCGCGCGCGCATTGCAAGATTTCTTTCCACCTTCCCGCGCGGAGAGCGCGGCGACCGCACCACGCTTACGCATCCGCTTTCGCTGGTGATGATCGCGTTTGTCTGCACCGCTATTCCGTCATTGCTGCTGACCAAAATGATCGGCAAGCACCTTGAAAGCCTGACCGTAATGGGCGTTTCGCTGCTCGTCGGCGGCATCGTCATGTGGATCGTCGACGCATATTTCGGTTCGCCTCGCACCGTAGGCCGCCACATGACAGAACGCATGGAAGACGTTTCGCTCTTTCAGGCCATCTGGATCGGCATCTGCCAGGTGGCGTCGGCGGTTTTTCCGGGCACCTCGCGCTCCATGTCCACCATTGCCGCCGGACAAGTTGCCGGCATGTCTCGCACCGCCGCTCTGGAGTTTTCTTTCTTTCTCTCGATGCCCACCATGATCGCCGCCACCGGCTATGACCTGCTCAAAACCTTCCATCCCAAACACGGCGCTGAAGCCCTGGGACGCATGCCCATTGGCGGCCATGAGTGGACCGTGCTCATCATCGGCTTTGTAGTCTCATTCATCGTGGCGTTGGCCGTGGTGGCATGGTTCATGAACTGGGTCCGCCAGCGGGGATTCGCTCCTTTCGCCATTTACCGGATTATCGTCGGCATCGCGGTGCTGGTTTGGGTCTGGCGGGGGTAATCCTCCCAAATCTACAAGCTCTCGGGATTTCGACTCTAACTCCGGGATTTGCCGAGTGCTTTTCAATTTTGGCAATTACCCGATTTTTGGCAATTCTGCCAATCTACTCTGCCTCAGTGGTAAGGCTTTTGGTTTTCCGCTCACGCGCGATGATGGCTATTTTGGCAATCTATCCGCCCTACCCCCTCCCGGTTCATTCCACCTCGTCCCAGAACGGCGTGGGTTTCAGCATTTCAAGCCTGGTTCAGATTAGTGTTATCTGTGTTGATCAGTGGTAAGGCTTTGCTTTTTCCCATCGCGCTCGATCACCAGACCCTCCCTGCCTTCTATCTCAAAGTTTACTTCCTGGTTACTATTCTCGGGCTCCTCTACCCCTCCCCCTTCATCCCCGTATCGTCCCATTTTGGCGTAGGATTTATCCCACCTCGGGTTGGGATGGTATCCCATCGCGCCCAGGCTTCCATCCTGTCGCGATTGTTACTACTTCATAACTAGAAATCGATGCTGCATCCTAGCCGATTTCAATGGCCGACTCAAGCGCGAAGTAGTACATGTTGAACTGTTCCAGCAGCCTCTGGACGCCAGGCGAAATCCTGCCTTGAGCTTGTGAACGGGATGCGACCGTCGCCACCTGGACAGTCCCCAGACGTGGCCTCTTGGAATGTCCTACCCGGAACTGGATTCCTCGTCACCTCGAAAGCTGGTTCGAAACGTCTTGAAGTCTGGTTGGAAACATCACCATGCTAGGATCGCTTAATTATGCTTACGTAATATAAAAGTCAGGTATTAAGATTTTTACCGCTATCCATTCCAGAGACTCACCATGTAAGTTCCTCTTGTCCGATCTTCTTGTAAAAAGAAAGCCCTCAATGAAGCTGCTAGTTTCTTTGTTCGTTGTGTGTTCCGCACTTAACGCATTCGCGTTGCAGATCTCAAAACCAACAAATCTGCAATCGACAGCCGCGACCGCGACATCATCCACAACTGCTTCCATTACATTTTCCAGTGCACCGGTATCTACACTTCAAATGACCGGCACCGCGACCAGGACATTTGGTTCGGATCAGCAGTCGGGCACAGTGATCCTGCAAGCCTCCGCAAATGGGCAGAGCCAGATGGAACTGGATTTGGCGAATGGGAAATTGATCGAGACACAGAGCGCCTCTACCGGATTCGAAGGACAATGCGCACAGATTGGATTCGATGGAATAGCGCACGCTGCTGCCTCCCACAACTGCTGGCGTGGAACCATATGGTTTTTGCCGCAGATCACGCTTCAGTCTGGCGTCGGGTGGGCGGACAATGTTGTCTCGGCGGTGGCTGTTCCTGATGGCACTTCGACTCTGCACTGCTTTCGCCGTCCTACCGGGACAATGAGTGACGAAACGGCCAATGAAATTGCTAGAATCAGCGGATTTGACCTGAAACTTGACGCTTCAGGGCATCCCGTTTCTCTTAAATTCAACGCGCATCCAGACGACAATCCGCTCATTGATCTTCCCACTGAGATTCAGTTCTCTGACTATCGCCTGGTAAGCGGTGCTTCTGTCCCATTTCACATTCAGAAGTTCATCAACAACGGCCTCGTGCTTGATCTGCAAATATCCAGCGCACAGATCAATCCCGTTTTGACCGGCGCATTCGTCGCGTCCTTGCAATAGTTCCCGAGGAAATCCATGAAGCTCATTTCTTATTGCTCTTTATTTGGAGTAATGCTGTTTGTAACGGCATCGGCTTTTGCGCAGGTCGCAACGGGCGCACAACCTTATGGCAGCTTCAGCTCCGGGCCGGATGTCATCAACCTTGGGAACCTCAACTTGCATCTTACTGTTCCCATATTCTCAAAACCTGGTCGGGGAATACCTTTTAATTACGCGCTCAGCTTCGATAACTCAGTCTGGTTCCCCTCGGCGGGTGTGTGGACGCCGGTTGCCAACTGGGGCTGGCGCGGACCAAGCGATGCTGTAACGGGATTTGTGCCCGTGAAAACATTGATCCTTCATTGTTTTGATCCTGATACAGGTTTTAAGATCTTCTATAACTCACGTCTCTATGGGCCATACACGGATGGCTTTGGTGTGGTACACCCGGTGTTTGCGGATGAAACCGATGACAGTGTTTGCGGTCCAGGTATCTCCGATCCAGGAACAGCGACAGACGGCTCGGGTTACACCCTCACGCCGGCGGGAAGTACTGGAAGAGTCACATCGCGTTCTGGTCAGCGCATTAGTCCTGTGGCTACGGTGGGCTTTGGCTCAGGCACTTTGACTGATGCCAATGGCAACCAGGTTACTGCCGCTAGCGGCGTGTTTACTGATACGCTAGGCATGAATGTCTTGAACGCTACGGGCGGAGCGCCCAGTCCGCTTGTGTTCACTTATAAAGACAGCACTGGAACATCCCAGACGGTTACGGTCAACTACACCAGCCAAACGGTCAAGACCAATTTCCTCTGTGCTACCGTCAATGATTACGGGCCAACAACCAACTCGCTGGTCAGCAGCATTGTGTACCCCGACGGCAGCTCTTACTCTTTTACTTACGAACCCACGCCGCTCTTTCCCGGTGACGTTACCGGCCGCATCAAGACCGTGAAGCTGCGTACCGGCGCCACTATTACCTATACGTACTCTGGAGGAAACAACGGAATCGAGTGCGCGGACGGCAGCACCGCCGGATTTGATCGCGCCACCACTGACGGCACAATGAGCTACAGTCGCAGCGGCTCCGGGACCACTTGGGCTACAACCGTGCTGGATGCAACGCCGGTCACCCGGAACCAGACTGTCATCAATTTCCAGACTGTCTCTTCTCCGGCGCTGTTCCTTGAGACTCATCGCTCCGTCAACCAGGGGGCCTCGACGGAATTGGTTCACACCGACACCTGCTATAACGGCGCTTCTCCTCCTTGCTCCGGAACGGCCCTTGCGCTGCCCTTTGCCACTATTCGCAGGTATACAACGCTTCCCAACAATCAGCAGTCTTTTACCAATGCAAATTTCAATAGCGTCGGATTGCCCACCGAAACAGACGAATACGATTTCGGCAATGGTGTCCCTGGCGCTCTGCTGCGATCGACCCTTACTACCTACGCAACCCTGGACAACAACATTTTGGATCACCCGGCAACCATCGTCGTCCAGGACGGTTCTTCCACGCAGAAGGCATCCACCACATTCACTTACGATGAAGGGACCATCACCGGCACCACAGGCGTGCCGCAGCATTCCGCCATTACCGGCTCTCGCGGCAACCCAACAACAATTACGCAATGGGTGGCGGGAACCACGAATCTCGTTTCCAAACTCACTTATGACGATACCGGCAACGTTCTCACCAGCACCGATCCTGCCAACAACGTTACGGCATTCGATTACACAGACAATTTCACTGGAGGCTCTCCCACAGGGACTCTTGCCTATGTCACCAAGGTTACTCTGCCAACGACCGGATCTCCTGCTGTATCCCACGTCACGCAGACGCAGTACGAGCCCAACACCGGGCTGCCGGCAAACACCACTGACCTGAACGGCAATCAAACCACATACACGTATGATTCGTTGCTGCGCCCCCTCACCGTGAATCTTCCTGATGGCGGGCAGGTCAGCAACAGCTATCCATCGGTCACCAGCGTTGTGCACAGCCAGAAGATTACGGCCACTCAGACTGTATCTTCCACCACCAACCTTGACTCATACGGTCGCGTTTCGCAACAGCAGTTGACCTCTGACCCTGCGGGGACAGACCTCGTTGACACTGTTTACGACTCGAATGGCCGGATAAAGTCCGTATCCAACCCTCATCGTACCGGCAGCAGCCCAACCGATGGCATCACGCAGTTTGCCTATGACGCGCTCGGGCGGGTTACGACCCAGACCCAGCCGGACAACAACACTGTTCAGGCTTCGTATTCCGGTAGTTGCGTGACCGTGACGGACGAGACCAACAGGCAGCGCAAGACCTGCAGTGATGCCCTGCGCCGCGTCATCAGCGCTTTCGAGCCAGACAGCCCGACCACGCTGAACTGGGAGACCGACAACGCCTATGATGTATTCAATAACGTGACCAGCGTCACGCAGAAAGGTGGGGCCGTCTCCGCGCAATGGCGCACTCGTTCCTTTGCCTATGACGGTCTTTCGCGGTTGACCCAGGTTGTTGCGCCGGAATCAGGCACAACCAACTACTTTTACACTACCATTGGCGGAGCTTTGTGCGCCGGAAACGCCGCATCGCAATGCCGCATTACTGACGCCCGCAATATCACAACGACGTTGAGTTATGATGGCCTAAGCCGTGTGACTCAGAAAAGCTATTCGGACACCACTCCGTCAGCCCTCTTCTCTTACGATCAGACATCGGCATGGGGATTGGCATTGAGCAACTCGAATGGCCACCTGACACAGATTCTCAATTCACCGTTTAATGCCGGGACAACGTTTAGCTATGATTCGGTTGGACATATTGCTCAACAGTGGGAATGTACGCCCAGCAACTGTGGCACGGGAAACTACTCCATCGTTGCTCAACATGATCTTGCCGGGAATTTGTCGTCGCTGCAATATCCCAGCGGACGCTTAATCACTTACAGCCGGAATGCTGCTGGATTGATGAATTCGGTGCAATTCGCTCAATACAACGGGATCGCGCCCAGCGGCGGCCCATATACCTATTGGAGCGCCGCCGACGCAAATTTTTATCCCTTCGGATCGCCTCAGACTGCGACACTGGGAAACGCCATCACTGTCACCCACACGGCCAACAATCGACTTCAACTCAGCCGTTTGACCCACGCAAATACACAAATGGGGACGTTCGCCGACCACACGCTAAGCTATCAGCCTAGTCAAACAAATCAGAACAATGGCAGTGTGTACAGCATTGCCGACCAGCTGAACTCATCTTTGACGCAGACTTTTACTTATGACCAACTGAATAGGCTTTCAACTGCCACAGAAAGCCGTTGGGGCCTCACTTTCGGTTACGACGCATGGGGCAATTTCTTGCAGCAGACAGTAACACTGGGAAGCGTAGGAGCCCGCAATGATACAGCCAATACCCACAATCAATTGACGGGTCGAAGCTATGATGTCGCCGGTAATACCACAAATGATGGGTTCCACCAGTACACTTATGATGCCGAAGCACGGCTTATTTCAGCCGACAGCGCCGCAGATACATATACCTATGACCCGTCCGGAGCGAGGGTTCGGACGAGCGCCAGCGGCGTAACCACAGAATATATATACTTTGCCGGGAACCAGATTGCCTCGCGAACGTCGGACGGCAAGTGGACAGATTACATCTTTGGCCCTGCAGGGCGGCTTGCCCGCGCCCAGGACTATGACAATGGCTTACGCATCTATGGCACTCGTTGTTCTTCGTGCGGCTCCCAGTACATGGATTACTATTTGGCAAACGCTGGCGGCCTGAGCAATTACACGATCCGCGCCGGAGATAAGCTGTATTTCAGCCAGTATCAACTGACCGGTTCGCACGGCGGTGTGTTGATGATCTTCTCCGATTCAACTAACTCGAACTGGGGTGTGACGGACAAAGAAGGCTATTATCTGAATGACGACCAGATGCAGGCATCCACACATTTCCGTGCTGTTGATTTGACCAGCATCGCCGGCAAGACGATCAGCAGCTTCGCCTTAAATCAGGAGAGTGACACTGCCGCTGGCGCTTTCGCCATGATTTACGAACAGATGGTGCTCGTCAGCACGGATGGAACAATCCA
>JBARNL010000539.1:0-4541 GCA_049802955.1 Candidatus Angelobacter sp. | reverse complement strand
TCGTCGAAAGTGAAGAACAAAGCCGAATTTGACCAGGACGGGCTTGCCATCAGCGAGTTGATGATGTTTGAAATCTGCGCTTGGCCGGAAAGAATCGACTGGCCGGAGCCAGGATGTTCATCGCCATGGCCGAAGTTGGCCTCGATATAGGCGAATGCCGGCAACGCATTGTTCTGCACATCAGTAAAGTACTGGCTGATGGGCGCGATGTGCGTGGAATCAATGGTCAAGACTCCGCTGGCATTTCTGAAAATATACTTGCCGCTATACGTGAAATACGTGAACGTGGTGGATGGAGCGCCATTGGCATTGGTGGTTGAGTAATAAAGCTTCCAGGAAATACCGTGTTCATCCAGCAACTGGAATATGGTCTTTGCCGTGAGCTGGGGCGCGTGATCGTCATTGCCGGGATCAAACACGTATCCCTGTGTGGTGCCTCCGGACATGGTTGCCAGCCGGTTGGGAATCGTCTTGCTTGCCACGGGCGAGAACCAGCGGTCTGCAAGCGCAAATTGCGAAGCCATGAAGTAGTAATAATTTAATTCGGCCGCGCCGGTCGTGCTGGTGTCCTCGTAAAAGGCCATGGCGCGCTGGCCGGCAAGATCAGTAAACGCTCCGCTGCCGCTGCCGGATTTTGCGAAACCCTCCGCCGTATGGACAAAGCCATCCATCAGGATGGGCCGAGTGGTGGTGAAATCAAACCGGCTCACGTCGCCAAAGCTTTCCAGCCAGGCTGAACTCATGTCGTCAAGGCAGGTGCTGGTGGTATGGAAGAGCTGGAACACCGTACCTTCATCGTTCTTGTTGAAAATAGTGGAGAGTTTGTCGTCGATGCCGTCCACATCGTACTCGCGCTGGTCGTCGCCAATGTTCCAGCCCCGCGCCTTGCGATAGGGATTCAGCATTCCAAAATAGCTATCAAAGCTGCGGTTTTCCTGTTGCACGAAAATAATGTGGCTGATGGCGGAAATGCCGGGACCCGGAGTCGGAGTGGGCGTTGCGCTGGGAGTGGGCGTCGGGTTTGGAGTAGGTGTCGCGGTCGGTGTCGGCGTAGGTGTCGGGCTCGGCGCCGGAGTAGGCGTGGGAGTGGGCGAAGCCGCAACCGTAATGCTCTCTGAAGAGGAAAAGAAAAAGCCGGTGGAATCCCACGCGCGGATTACGATAGCGTGCTTTCCTGCTGTCAGAGACAGGATGGCGGTGAGCGAGGCATTCGCGCTCTGGGCCTTCTTCACCGAATCGATATACATGATCATCGCGGTGACTGTATGCTCATTGTCCCGCGCGCCGGCAGAGAATGTAACAGGCGATGTCACCGTGGCCCCGCTCGCGGGTGAGCAGATCTTGACCGTTTTATCGACTGTGGTAGTGCATACCGCCGACGCCACGTTGGCCGAAGCAAGAAGGAGAGTTGCAGCCAGAAAACCGCGAAGTGAGATCATCAGGGGCCCCGTTCAGAAAAAATAAACTCAATTGCCTAAGGCTCAACTTGCTAAAGCTCGATTTGCCTAAAAACGTTCTAGCCTGGGACCAGAATGCGTTGACGTAGCTCCGCCTCCGCAGCCCCACTTTGTTCCTGCCAATTAGGAGAGCACCCGCTGCTTCAGGGTTGTCCCGGAAAAAGTTCTTATTCCAGCTACTTTCCAGGGCGTTGGTACTCTGAATGATCGATCATGCTTCCGTTTGTGTTTCCAACAGTTGGCTTAGTTCTTCCCATTCATGCATAGCGCGCTCCATGTCCGCTTTTGCGCGATTCAACAAGTCCGTCTGGCGTTGCGTGTCTTCCACGGTGACAAAGTTTTGCAGCGCGGTTTCCGCCGTAGCAATGGCTGCCTCATGGCGCGCAATTTCTTCTTCCACTTCCAGTACGCGCTCCTTCATCTGCTTCAGCCTGATGGGATTCAGGCGCTTCAGCTTCGCTTCCGGCACAGCCTGTCCAGCGGGCTCGTGGTGGTTTGTTGAAGCCGTAAGCGCCGCTGAATCTGGGGCCTTGGCAGCAACAAGAGCCGAATCCAGAGTAGAGGGACCCTTACCCTCTTTGCGCCAAAGGTAGTCTTCATAATTGCCGGGAAAGACTTCCACACGGCCATCGCCAATTTCAAAGACGCGCGTGGCCAGCTTGTCAATGAAATAGCGGTCGTGGGAAACGAAAACCACCGTGCCGGTAAACTTTTGCAGCGAATCCAGCAGCACGTCCTTGGCGCGAAGGTCGAGGTGGTTTGTGGGCTCGTCAAGCAGCAGGAAGTTCGATGGGTGCAGCAGCATGCGGGCCAGCGCATACCGGTTGCGTTCGCCGCCGGAGAGCACGCCAATAGTCTTGAAAACATCGTCCTCGGAAAACAAGAAACAGCCGAGCAGGCTTCGCAGCTCTGTTTGCGTGGAGCGCGGCGCAGCCTCAAAAAGATCGTCCAGCATGCGGGCCTGGGGATCAAGGGCCTTGTATTGGTCTTGGGCAAAGTAATCGACATCTGCATTGTGGCCCAGCCGCAACTCTCCGCACGTGGCCTGCTCCTGGCCTGCCAGCAGTTTAATCAGCGTTGATTTACCCGCGCCGTTCACGCCCACCAGCGCGATGCGGTCACCGCGCTCAATCACGAAATTCACACCGCCAAAAACCTCTTTAGCGCCATAGCTCTTGCCCAGGTCTTTGGCTTCAGCCACCATGCGTCCGCTGGGACGAGGTTGCGGAAAAGAAAAATGAATAGCTTTTTCTTCCGGAGGTACTTCAATCTTTTCCATTCGCTCCAGCTCTTTAATCCGGCTCTGCACCTGCTTGGCTTTGGTCGCCTGATAGCGGAAGCGATTGATGAATGCCTCAAGCTGGTTGATCTTTTCCTTCTGGTTGGCGTAGGCCGCTTCCAACTGCGCGCGGCGCTCCGCTTTCTGCGCCAGATATTTCTCATAATTGCCGGAATAGAAGAAGACCTGCTTGTTCCATATTTCGGCGGTCTTTTTCACCGTCACGTCCAGAAAATAACGGTCATGCGAAATCAGCACGTAGGCATGCGGATAATTGACCAGATACTGCTCCAGCCAATTGCGGGTTTCAAGGTCAAGATGGTTGGTCGGCTCATCCAGCAGCAGCAAGTTGGGTTTTTGCAGCAGCAGTTTAGCCAACGCAAGGCGCATCTGCCAGCCGCCGGAGAATTCTTCCGTCCGCCGCTCCCAGTCTTCTTTCTTAAAGCCCAGGCCATTCAGTACGGTGCCGACCTCAGCCTCAATAGTGTAACCATCGCGCGCCTGCATCTCAGCCTGTATGCGATGGAAGCGTTCGGCAATCTGCTGGTATTCCGCGCTGGCATGATCGACTTCCGCCATGCGGCGCGCCAGGTCTTCCTGCTCGCGCTGCATCTGGTGCACATGCTCGAAAACCGATAAGCATTCGGCAAAAACTGTTCTCCCGGAAAGAGAGAGACCGTCCTGCGGCAGATAACCGCTCTGGATGCCGCGCTGCTGCGTGATCGTCCCATAGTCGAGAGACTCAGTACCGCCTAGGATTTTCAGCAGCGTGGTTTTGCCCGTTCCGTTCGCGCCAACCAGTCCCACGCGATCATGCGGCGTGATCAGCCAATCGAGTTCCTGAAAGAGGACTTTAGGGCCAAAACGCTTGCCGGCATTTGAGAGTTGGATCATTACTTCTATCTAACCACACAGCGCAAGCAGCAACACAGAGGAGTGGCAAGATATTTGCCAACAATTGCTGCACGCATTGGCATCCTGCGACGCAAAGGTGTTCATCGCACAAGAATAAACAGAATAAGGAGATTCCCATGCCCTCAAAATCCAGCGGCAGATCAAGAAAGAGCAGTTCTTCACGTTCGTCAGGCGCACGTTCATCCTCTGCAAATGCACGGTCCGGGAGCAGCAGATCGAAAAGCGGCTCTACAGGCAGTTCAAGAACCAGAAGCGGTTCGAGCAGAAGCGAGACGGCCAGGTCTGGCAAAGCAAGCAGTAGTTCATCCGGATTGCGGTCCTCGCGCGGTGCTTCTTCCCGCAGAACTTCTTCCGGCAATGCTTCTTCGCGCGGTAGTGCGTCTCGTACGTCATCCTCGGGACGATCAAAATCAAGCGCTCGCCCTTTGATGGACCATGGCGAAATTCGCCAGTGGGCTGAAGAGCGCAATGCACGTCCGGCTTGCGTGCGGGGGACCGGAGGCGGTGAAGATGTCGGCATGATTCGCCTGGACTTTCCGGGATTCAGCGGTGAGCAGTCGCTGGAGCACATTGAATGGGACGACTGGTTCCAGAAATTTGACGAGAGCGGCCTGACGCTGTTGGTGCAGGACACAACCGCCGACGGCCAGCAAAGCAACTTCAATAAGCTGGTTAGCCGCGAAACGGCTGAGAGCACGCGCAAGCGTCCATCAGGCGGCGCACGCGGCAAGTCGCGCCGCAGAGCAGCTTGACCTCTGAACCATAACCGATCTGTCGCAGCTTGTTCGTATATCAGCGATATCAGGGTCCGCCAGCGCTGGATAGCCACTGGATCGCCAATTGAAAAGGGGCGGGATTTTTTTGAACCGTGAGCACAGCTTTCGCTGTGC
>JBARNL010000538.1:0-2124 GCA_049802955.1 Candidatus Angelobacter sp. | reverse complement strand
CGGCAGTATGGCCTGGATCTGGTTGATGTCGAGAGGACCGACCGTAGTCCCAGTTGCGGCAGGTTCGGCTGTTGCATTCAAATTTGTGGTTTCAATCATTCTGAAGCGCGAATTATAGAGGATTTGTTGCCGGGTTGAAACCTTGCCGTAAGCCGGATATTTCCGATCTCCAGCAAATTCACTTAATCCTTCATCTACTCTCCTTGAGTACTTTGGTGCCAATGTTTGGCGTTTTTGTGCAGCTACTCTGCCTGCTTTAAAAAATTTCAGAGAGCAGCAACTTGGCTTTTGAATTGCTTTTACTCATGCATCACGATCTTTCAATTTTCGGTTTCGAGGGCCCCATCAGTCATGAAGTTCCCATCCCTGCACATCCTGAAAGTCAGCTTCACAGTTGTCGCGTTCGCACTTTGTCTGTCTTTGCAAGCCTCAGCCGCGTGTCCTGAACCGGCCAGCGGCACCCTGGCCATTTGCCAGCCCAGCGCCAACTCCACCATTTACCAAGTTCCGCATATTGAGGCCACCGCCAACCCAACGTCTGGAAGCATTACCAACATGAAGGTTTATATCGATGGCAAACTGATCTTGCAGAATGGCGGCGGTTCACTGAGTTTGTTTGAGGGCGGCGTCCCCAACGGCACGCATCATCTGGTGATCAACGCCTGGGACGATTTTGGCCGGCTCTATCACGCCTCAGAATACTTCAGCGTTAGCGGCAACCTGCCGTTTAGTTGTCCGCTTAGCGGCGTGGGCGTTCGCATCTGCGCCCCGACGACGGGGTCCGTTGTCTCGCAAAACCTCGGCTTCTCTGCCGGATTCAAAGGGAATACGGCTATAAAATTTGTCCGGGCTTACCTGGACAGCGCCGATGTTTTCGACTTCGCGCCTGCCTCCGGCCAGAGCAGCGTCGTCGCCAGTGGCGTGAATGCATCCGCCGGCACGCACACGCTGACGCTGGTGGCCTGGGACACCAACAACACTGTTTACAAAAGCAGCGTAAGCCTAAAGACCTACTACGAAGCTGACTGTCCGCCCAAGGGAACTACATGCAACCCCGGCATCTATCAGAGCACTCCTAATGATGGTGACGATGTGCAATCTCCTTTCCGGGTGAATGCCAGCGTCCAGAACAATACGGCGTCGATTACGGCCATGAAGGCTTACGTCGATGGCATACAAGTGGGCGCTTCTTCCGGGCCTACCCTTGACCAGCCGATATCGGCCGCCAAAGGCACTCACATCCTGGTAATCCAGGCGTGGGACACGGCAGGCAAGCTCTATCGGCTGACGGAAAACGTGAACGTGCAGTAATTTTGATTTTGTCCATTTCTCCATGGCGCTCTGAGGGCGCTCCTTCGTCGGAAGAAAACGGCAACTCGCAAGGGCTGCCGTTTTTGTTTTGGGGATAAACCTACCACGGAGGCACAGAAAACCGGGAAAACAAAACCTTACCACTGATTTACACGGATAACACTGATCAGGAAAGATCGGGGCGCGGAAGGCTCTTACCGCGGATTTGCGCGGATAAACGCGGATTTGAACTCCAACCGCTGGCTGATCGAAGGGTCAAAACCGTATGACAGAAAGGCCGGGGATCGCGTGAAAGTGACGAACGTTGCGAGTCGCTACACCATAATCAAGTTCCAGCGCGGTCACTCCAATCAGGAGATCAGCAAGCGGAATCCGCACTCCTCTGGCTTGATTCGCTCCATCGATCTGGCCGGTACGCAAAGCTATTGCCACGGTGACAGGATGAACTGGCAGCGCCGTGAGCAGTTCCTCGATGAACTGCTCACGCATGTTTTTTCTTTCCAGCGTGTCGGCGCGCGCTGCTCCATGCGCCAACTCCAACAGCGTAAGAACTGAAAGGGCAACTTCAGTATTGCCAAGTTGAGAAGAAACAGCGGCGAGCATTTGCCGCGCATTGTTGCCTTGACGCTCGGCTGCTATCAAGACACTGGAATCCAGGATCACTCCCATGCAGTGGAGTCCAGCGCTTCGCGATGGCTCTCAACAGCCGCTTGAACATCATTTGCAAAGTCGGGATCGATAGTGGCTTTGGAATCGTCCGACAACAGGGCAAGACATTCCGAGATCGTCCGGCGAACTGGTTCGGCGGGGTGG
>JBARNL010000537.1:0-2382 GCA_049802955.1 Candidatus Angelobacter sp. | reverse complement strand
GCTATATGGATCCCTCGCTTCGCTCGGGATTTCAGAAAACAAGCTAACTGCACCTGCATGAACCTCGACGACACCATCGTCGCAATTGCTACGCCGCCGGGCCGCGGCGGCATCGGCGTGGTTCGCCTGGCCGGCCCGGATGCCCGCACAATTGCCGGCCCGATGCTGCGGCTGAAGCATGAACTTGCCGCAGGTGCGGTGTTGGGCGAGGTGATTGAGCCTGCCACCGGCGAACGGATTGATGAAGCGGTGGTTACGTTTTTTGCCAAGCCTCACTCTTACACTGCCGATGACGTCATAGAAATTTCCGCCCACGGCGCGCCTGTTGTTTTGCGGCATATTGTCGAATTGGCCACCACTCGGGGCGCGCGCCTGGCGGAGCCGGGCGAGTTCACGATGCGAGCTTTTCTCAACGGCCGCATCGATCTCACGCAGGCAGAGGCCGTGCGGGATCTGATTGAATCGCAAACGTTGTATCAGGCCAAAGTTGCGGCGCAACAGCTCGAAGGATCGCTTTCACGCAGGTTGCAGCCGATCAAGCGCAAGCTGGTTGAACTGGTAGCGGTGATGGAAGCCGGCATCGATTTTGCCGAAGATGACGTCTCGGTGCTGCCAGCCGCTGAAATTTTGTCCCGGCTGGAAGAAGTGCAGAACCCGCTCGAAGAGCTACGTAAATCTTTTGCTTACGGAAAAATCGTGCATGAAGGGCTTACGCTGGCAATTGTTGGCCGGCCAAATGTGGGTAAGTCGAGCCTGTTCAATCGGCTGGTGGAGCGCGAACGCGCCATTGTGACTGCCATGCCCGGCACCACGCGGGACCTGGTGACTGAAACCGTTGCTCTTGGCGGCATTCCCATCAAGCTTGTCGATACCGCTGGCATTCGCCACTCCACGGACGAAGCTGAGAGCATTGGGATCCGTAAATCGTATGAAGCGCTGAGCGAGGCCGATCTGGTGTTGGTGGTGCTCGACAGCACTCAGAAGATTTCTGAAGAAGACCGCGAACTGCTGGCCGTGAGCGCTAAACGACTTGCTCTGGCCGTGGCCAACAAGTCAGATCTTGCGTCCGATGGCCAGCCGGAGCTGGCCGAGATGAAAGTCTTCAGCACTTCCGCCGTGACCGGTAAAGGTATCAACGAATTGCGTGCGGCGATCCTTGAAGAAGTCGCTGGCCGCTCTGTACGCGGCGAGCAGGAAACCGGTTTTCTCACCAATATCCGTCACCAGCGGCTGGTAGAGGAATCGCTCGGCTGCATTGAGGCCGCGTGCCAGGCAGTGAAGCGCAGCATCCCGCATGAAATGATCATGCTGGATCTTTACGGCGCGCTCCGCCCGCTGGACGCAATCACCGGCGAAACCACGACCGATGACATACTGAACTTGATTTTCAGTAGCTTTTGTATTGGGAAATGACTAATTATTCGTACGCCAGCGCTTGTATGGGATCCTGCCGGGCCGCCAAAATTCCCGGATAAAGAGCCCCAAGCATGGCCGCTCCCATCGCGATTCCGCCGGCTATGGGCCACCATTCCGGAACAATTGCTTGTGGCAAAGATGCAGGCACTAATTTGGCCAAGAGCCATCGGCTCAGGAAGCTGAAACCTATGCCCATTACGCAGCCTCCCAAGCCAAGACAAAATGCTTCCATCAGGATAATTCTGACAACCAGCAGTTTCGAAGCTCCAAGAGATTTCAAAATACCAATCTCGCGCGTGCGCTGCTGTACCGCCATGTACATAGAGAGCGACGCCACTGCAGCGCCTATCAACACCGCCACGCCGATAATTACATTCAATAGGGGACGCAGGAATGGTACGTTATCGACCGACGTCAACGACACAAGTTCCGCTACAGAATAGATGTTGTAGTCAGGAAGAAGTCTCTTAATGGATTCAATCACAGCTGGCGTATTTGCCGGGTCATCGAGCTTGAGGTATATCTGGGCAACCTTACCGGAGCTTCCATCAAGATCCTGCAACGTTGATAAGGGCAGAAAGATGTGGGCCAGTTTGCCTGGTTCCACAATTCCGGCCACAGTCCATTCTCGATTCAGCAAGCTGACTTTGCTGCCGGCGTGGACCTTCGCCTGTTGTGCATAGTATGTATCGAACAAAATATCGTCAGGTTTTTCGAAGGAATGGCCTTCTCTGAATACAAACTTACCGCTCATGCGCTCAAAGGCGGCAAGGTCTATCCCTGAAACTGTTGTCCAGCCGGAAACCAGGTGGCTGGCGACCCCCGTCCCAAAACTCACATGTGGAATTTCTTCGAGCTTTTTGATGAGCTTTATCGGCAAATTAGAGAGACCAACAGTTCCAACACGAGAGTCGGGAGACCGCACAATAATGTCGGCGCCGATGCCTGTCGTACGCACGGTAGAAT
>JBARNL010000536.1:0-2847 GCA_049802955.1 Candidatus Angelobacter sp. | reverse complement strand
TTCCGGAGCATGTAACCACGCTGCTGGCCATCTATAACACGGTAGAAGATGCGGCCAATACCGTTGTTGCGATCACGCAGAGCGGAGTTACGCCGGCGGCGCTGGAAATGCTGGATGGCTGGATGGTGCGCTGCGTTGAAGCCAACGTCCACGCCGGCTATCCTGAAGATGCTGCCGCGGTGCTGCTGATTGAGCTTGAGGGCATGCGTGAAACCGTAAACGAACAGGCTGAAGCCGTGAGCGCCGTCTGCATGCAACAAAAAGCGCGGGAAGTCCGCCATGCGAAAGACGAAAAGCAGCGCCAGCTTTTGTGGCTGGGGCGCAAGACCGCATTCGGCGCCGTGGGCCGCGTTTCACCTTCTTATTACACGCAGGATGGCGTGATCCCGCGGACGAAAGTACCGTACACGCTGGCCGAAATTGAGCGCATCAGCAAGCATTACGGCCTGATTATCGGTAACGTGTTCCACGCAGGCGATGGCAACCTTCATCCACTGATTCTTTTCGATAGCCGCGATCCCAAGCAGACGGAAAACAGCCGCAAGGCGGCTAAGGAAATCATGGCGTGCTGCCTGAAGTTTGGCGGCTCCATCACTGGCGAACACGGCGTGGGCCTGGAAAAAATGGGGCTGATGACCGCCATGTTCACCGAAGATGATCTGGAGGTGATGGTGCGGCTGCGCAATGCCTTCAATCCAGAATCGATTCTCAACCCGCAGAAGATGATTCCTGATCTGCACTTCTGCCGCGAAATCACGGGGCCGCTGCCGAAAGCGAAATTTGAGCCTGTAACGGGGTTACCGGCATGAGCACCATAACATCACCAGCTTCCGTGGATCGCGAACTGGCCGCGATTGTGGGTGACGGCAACGTCAAGCGCACCAATTTTGAAGGCTTCAACATCAATGGCGTTGTACCGGCGGCGGTTGTCTATCCCGGCTCACCCGAAGAAGTGGGAGCCATACTGCATCTGGCAAATGGCCGTGATCTGGTGGTGGCCCCTGCTGGCGGACTTACCAAGCAGCAGATTGGCTGCGTGCCGGAACGCATCGACATTCTGCTAAGCACCACGCGCCTGAACAAGATTGAAGAATATGATCCGGGCGATTTGACCATAGCTGTGCAAGCAGGCATGCGATTTGCGGAGATGCAGCGCCAACTTGGTGAACATCAGCAGTGGGTCCCTTGCGATGCAGCCAGTCTGGAGTATGCAACTATCGGTGGCCTGTTGGCGACGGGCGCTGCCGGGCCGCTCAAGTCTACTTTCGGCCACATGCGCGACTTCTGCATTGGCGTGCAGTTCGTTACTGCCGACGGCAAAGTGGTAAAAGGCGGCGGACGGGTAGTGAAGAATGTCGCGGGGTACGATCTGATGAAACTGCTTACTGGCAGCTACGGATCGTTGGCCGTAATCACGCGGGCAAACTTCAAAGTTTTTCCCCGGCCGCGGCAGACCCGGACGTTTGCGTGTTCGTTTCATTCGCTGGAAGAAGCACTGCAATTCCGCACGCGGCTTTTCCAATCTCCGCTCACGCCCATGTGCATGGAAATTGTTTCACCGGGAGCTTCAGAGTATCTGCAGGACCAGGGAACGGTACACGATCCCGATGATTACGCACCTGAGCAGCCTGTTTCACTGCCTGCGGTGGAGTGGCAGATTGTGCTGCGTGCAACCGGCAGTGACAATGTGCTGGCCCGCTACGCGCGTGAACTTGGTCCGGCTGTAACGCGCACGCTGGAAGGCGCGGAAGAAGAGCAGCTGTGGGGATGGATCTCGCACTTTGAGCAGAGCGTGCTGGAGCGGCACAGAAATGCTCTGGTGTTGTACACGCATTTGGCCATCCAGAATGTTGGTCCGGCATTGCAGGCGCTGCAACGCGTTGCCCCGGATTACAACATGATTCCTGCCGCCGTGGGCCGCGCCGCCACCGGCAACCTGGTGTTGGCGCTTATGCCGCTAGCGGTTGATCCACCCTCGGCCATGCAGTATGCCAACTGCGTTTCCGCTTTTCGCGGGTTGCTGCCGCCGGGCTCGTCGGCTGAAGTGGCGCACTGTCCTACGGAAGCCAAGCCCCACTTTGACGTTTGGGGCACCACGCCGACGGACGTGAACATGATGCGCGCGGTGAAACGGGCCATTGATCCGAAAAATATTTTGAACAGGGGAAGATTCATTGTCTGAAACCACCGCATTCGAGCCACATGTACATGATCCGCAACTGCAGCCGATTGCGGCCAGTAAAGACCAGCCAAGCTGGGAACTGCTGTCAACGTGCGTCCATTGCGGGCTGTGCCTGAACCATTGCCCCACATATAAAGTTCTGGGCATGGAAATGGATTCGCCGCGCGGACGCATTTACCAGGTGTTGCAGGTGAATGAAGGCAAGATGCCGCTGGGGGAGACGTTTGTCCAGCACATTGACCGCTGCCTGGGCTGCGTGGCTTGCGAAATTGCCTGCCCTTCCGGCGTAAAGTATGGGCGCATTGTGGAGCGGGCGCGGGCGCAGATTGAGCAGGGATATAAACGTCCATTCATCCAGCGGGTGCTGCGGAATTTCTTTTACAAGAAGGTGATTCCGAATTTCCGCACGCTGAGTTTTGTGGCCAAGCTGATGCGCTTTTATCAGAGGTCTGGCTTGCAGACGCTGGTGCGGAAGTCCGGCTTGCTGAAGCTGCTGGGCGTGGCTGACCTGGACAGGCTCTCTCCGCAGATCGACAAAGAATTTTTTTTCAGCGAGATTGGCAAAGTCTTTCCCGCTGTTGGCGCCAGGCGCGGCAAAGTGGCGTTCGTGGCGGGATGCATCAATAACGTCGCGTTCTCGCATTTGAACCGGGCTACAGTGAACG